>NZ_JCBANN010000037.1:0-52217 GCF_059761975.1 Achromobacter sp. 46006 | reverse complement strand
CCCCCCGCCCCGGATGATATCCCGGGCGGGGGGCGTTTTTCATGAACCCTGGTCCGCGCGAAGCGTCAGTTGTTGAAGACGCCCGTGGACAGGTAACGGTCGCCACGATCGCAGACGATGAAGACGATGGTTGCGTCGTTGACGCGCTCGGCCACACGCAGCGCCGCGACCAGGGCGCCGGCGGACGAGATGCCGCCGAAAATGCCTTCCTCCGCGGCCAGGCGGCGCGCCATGGCTTCTGCATCGGCCTGCTCGATCGATTCGTAGGCATCCACGCGACTGCGGTCGAAGATCTTGGGCAGATAGGCTTCGGGCCACTTGCGGATGCCGGGGATCGACGAGCCCTCGGCGGGCTGCGCCCCCACCACCTGCACCGCGGGATTGCGCGACTTCAGGTAGGTCGACACGCCCATGATGGTACCGGTGGTGCCCATGGCGCTGACGAAGTGCGTGACGCGCCCTTCGGTCTGGTTCCAGATTTCCGGGCCGGTACCCTCGACATGGGCGCGCGGATTGTCCGGATTGGCGAACTGGTCCAGCACCACGCCCCGACCATCCGCCTGCATTTCGGTCGCCAGGTCGCGGGCATATTCCATGCCCCCCTTGTCAGCCGGCGTCAGGATCAATTCGGCTCCATAGGCTGTCATGGCCGCGCGCCGCTCCACGGAGAGGTTGTCCGGCATGATCAGGATCATGCGGTAGCCGCGCATGGCCGCCGCCATGGCCAGCGCAATGCCGGTGTTGCCACTGGTCGCCTCGATCAGCGTATCGCCCGGCTTGATGTCGCCGCGCTCCTCGGCATGCCTGATCATGGAAAGCGCCGGTCGGTCCTTGACCGAGCCGGCGGGATTGTTGCCTTCCAGCTTGGCCAGGATGACATTGCCCCGCGCCGCGCCAGCGGCTCCGGGAATGCGCTGCAGGCGCACCAGCGGCGTATTGCCGACGGTCTGCTCGATAGTGGGATAGGTAGTAGTCATGCCGCCGATCATAACCCCGCCCGGCGCCGGGCGCCGCCAAAAGCCGCGCTCGCGCCAGGGGCTCAGCAGACGCCCCCGGCCGCCGGGACGCCTGCCTCCCCCCAGCGCAACGCCCGGCGCGCGGGAGGGAAATCAAGGCCTGGACCGGACCGCCGCCTTGCCCGCCTGCCCCGCGGCGCCCTTGCCCGCCGCGATACCCGCAGCCTCCACGCCTTTGGCGGGTGCAGTGGACCGGGCCGTAGCCGGCTTCGCCGACGCTGCGGCGCCCGCGCCCACCGTCAGGCCCGCGGCCCCAAGGGCTTCGGCCTTCTTCGGACTGATGCCGCGCACCCGCTCGGCCAGATCCTCCAGCGACTCGAACCGGCCGGCGCGCTCTCGTTCGCTGACGATGGTCTGAGCCGTGCGCGGCCCGATGCCGCGGATGCCTTCGAGTTGCTGCGCGGTGGCAGCGTTCAGGTCGATGGCTTGCGCCGGCGCATGCGCGACGCCGGCCACCAGCAAGGCCAGGCCCAGCGCCTGCCGCAACCCGGCTGGGCCGCGCCCGGCGACCGCGGCGCGTGAACGGCGCCAAGGCAGTGCCGGCAGGCGGCGGGCGACAGTGGAATGCAGGAAGGGATTCATGATTGGATCTCCGGAAGAAAAGCGGCGCAACGGCTGTCGCGCCACCTCCTGATCATGGCCCGCCCGGCCCCGCCGGCGGACCTGCTGTGAATGGTTTCATCCACCCCGGCAATCACGAACACGAAAAAATGCCGCCTGGCACGGCGGCATCTCATGCACGACCCGGACGGCTGCCCGCAAAGGGCGGGCAGCCTGCCGCCTACTTGCGGGCGCGCCAGTAGCGCACGTATTCGGACACGCCGGTCTGCACGTCGCGCATGGGCGCGGAAAAACCCGTCGCGCGCAGGCGGCTGACGTCGGCCTGTGTGTAGCTCTGGTAGCGACCCTTCAGGTCATCCGGGAACGGGATGTAGCGGATCAGGTCCAGCTCGGCCAGTTGCGCCAGCGTCAATGGGGCTTCGCCGCGCTCGGCGCGCAGCGTGTTGACCACCGCCGCCGCCACGTCGTTGAACGGCTGCGCGCGGCCGGTGCCGCAATTGAAGATGCCCGACTGTTCCGGATGGTCGAGAAAGTGCAGGTTGACGGCCACCACGTCTTCGACCGAGATGAAGTCGCGGCTCTGGCCGCCGTCCACATAGCCATCCCAGCCTGCGAACAGGCGCACATGGCCGTGTTCCAGGAACTGGTTCATGTTGTGGAAGGCCACCGAGGCCATGCGGCCCTTGTGCTGCTCGTGCGGACCATAGACATTGAAGTAGCGCAGGCCCACCACCTGCGCGGTGAGGCTGTCCATGCGCTGGCGCAGCACCTGGTCGAACAGCAGCTTGGAATAGCCGTAGACGTTCAGCGGGCCTTCGTTGGCCGGGTCTTCCACGTACACCGACGAACCGCCATAGACCGCGGCCGACGAGGCATACAGGAACGGGATACGGCGCGCCTGGCAGAACTCGAACAGTTCCAGCGTGACGCGGTAGTTGTTGTCAAGCATGTAGCGGCCATTGCGCTCGGTGGTGTCCGAGCAGGCGCCCTGGTGCAGCACGGCGCGGATTTCCGGCAGGCTGCCATCGGCGACACGGCGGCGGAAGTCGTCCTTATCCATGTAGTCGGCGATCCTGCAATCGACCAGGTTGACGAACTTGTCTCCTTCGGTCAGGTCATCGACCGCGATGATGTCCTCGATGCCACGGCGGTTGAGGCCCCGCACCAGGTTGCTGCCAATGAAGCCCGCGGCTCCGGTAACGATGATCATGAGAGTTCTCCTGCGAGTTCGGCGGCGGTCACTACGGAGGTGCCCAGCTTGCCCACGGCGATGCCGCCGGCGCGGTTGGCCCAACCCATGGCATCCTTCCAGGGCAGGTCGATGGCGCGCGAGACGGCCAGCGTCGCCAATACGGTGTCGCCGGCACCGGACACGTCGAACACTTCGTGCGCCTGCGCATCGATGTGTTCGCGGCCCGTGTCGGTAAACAAGGTCATGCCCTGCTCGGAACGCGTCACCAGCAAGGCTTCCAGATCCAGGTCGGCGCGCAGGCGCTGCGCGCGATCGGTCAATTCGGATTCGGAATTCCACCGGCCCACCGCCTGCTGCATTTCGGAACGATTGGGGGTGACCAGCGTGGCGCCGCGGTAACGGGTGTAGTCGTCGCCCTTGGGATCGACCAGCACCGGGATGCCGGCGCGGCGGGCCTGCGCGATCAGCCCTTCGACCCGGGTCAGCACGCCCTTGGCATAATCCGACAGCACCACGATGTCATGGTTGGCCAGGTGGCGCGCCAGGGCGGCATCGATGCTGTCGAGCGCCTCCTGCGCCGGATGCTGCTCGAAGTCGACGCGCAGCAGTTGCTGCTGGCGGCCCAGCACGCGCATCTTGAGCGTGGTGTGCAGGCTGCGGTCGGTGATCAGGTCTGCATGGATGCCGGCCTCGGCGGACAGGCGGCGCACACTGTCACCGGCCTCATCCTCGCCCAGCACACCCACCAGGGTGACATGCCCGCCCAGCGCGGCGACGTTGCGAGCCACGTTGGCGGCGCCTCCCAGGCGATCCTCGCGCCGCGCGACACGCACCACCGGCACCGGCGCTTCAGGAGAGATACGCTCCACCTCGCCGAACCAATAGCGGTCCAGCATGACATCGCCCACCACGAGCACGCGGCTATGCGAGATGGGTTCGACGGGAAATTGGCTCATTCAAGTTCTTCCAGACGGCGCGGCGCATAGGTCTCCCAGGCATTGCAGCCCGGGCACTGCCAATAGAAGCGGCGCGCTTGAAAACCGCAACTCCGGCACGCGTAGCGGTCCAGTCGTTGCGTATGCTTGTGAATCAGGCTGCGCAGCAGCGTGAGGTCGGCGCCGGGCACCGGGCCATGTTCGGTGGCGCCTTCGGCGTTGGCCAGCTCGGCCTCCAGCAGGCGATCCAGGCCCAGCAACGATGGATGATTGCGCAAGGCGCCCCGGGCGAACGCCCAGGCCGGCGCCGCCCCCTGCTGCACGCGCAGTTCGCGGAACACCACGTTGAACAAGTCGAGCGAGGCGTGGCGCGTGTACTGGCGCTGCAACAGTTCCAGCCCGGCCTCGGCCTGGCCGGCGGCGCGGTAATTGGCCAGCAGTTGCTCGGCCACCAGGCCGGCATACTCGGGGGCGTCGGTCATGACCGACTCCAGGTACAAGCGCTCGCGTTTGGGGTCTTGCTCCAGCAGCGCCAGGCGCGCGCGCAGCATTGCGGCGCGCACCATGGCCCCCTTGCCCGCCATGCCGGCATCGGTGGTGGCCAGGGCATGATCGGCGGCATCCAGGGCGGCATGGGCCGCATCGGCGTTGGGCGGCTTGGCCGATAGCGCCGTCGCGGCCTGTTCGCAGTAGTAGTGCACGATCTGCGGCACCGGCTCGTCGACCAGGCCATGCAGGGTCTTGACGGCCTCGATGGCACGCGGCCAGTCGTGCTCGGATTCGTAGATGCGGATCAGCGAGCGCAGCGCCGGCAAGGCGTAGCGGGTGTCCTTGAGCTGCTCGAAGCCGCTTTCGGCGCGATCGAGCATGCCTGCCTTGAGGAAGTCCTGCGCCAGTTCATGCTGCGCGTGCTCGCGCTCGGCGACGGGCAGGTCGGAACGGTTCAGCAGGCTCTGGTGCACCCGGATGGCGCGTTCCATTTCGCCACGGCGGCGGAACAGGCTGCCGAGCGCGAAGTGCAGTTCGGTGGTCTCGGGGTCGAGCTTGGCCACTTCCACGAAGGCGTCGATGGCGCGGTCGGGCTGCTCGTTGAGCAGGAAGTTCAGGCCCCGGAAATAGGAATCGGGCAGGCTGCGGGTTTCCCGCAGCATCTGCCGGATGTCGAAACGCGCGGCCAGCCAGCCGAGCGCGAACAACACCGGCACGAAAATCAACCACCAAGGTTCAAAATCCACTGTGCGGACTCTTGCGTAGATTCAATACGGAAAAAACGGCGGCGGGACGGCGCAACGCCGTCACAGCGGCGACATCGGCGCGACGGCTTCCGGCGGCACGGCGGGCGTGGTGCCGGCAACGGCGGCCTGCACGCGGTCGAGTTCGCGGCGCAGCCGGATGGCCTCGCGGCGGCGGCGCATGGCGGCGGGCACGGTCAGCAGCAGGCCGAACAGGGCGCCAGCCACGAACACCACCAGCATGACGACGATCAGCGGCACGTCCTGCACCACGTAATCGGCATAGAACTTCACGGCGACGGGATCGGTGTTCTTCAACGCGAACATCAACACCGCCACGAACACGAGCAATCGCAGGGCCCAGACAAGGTAGCGCATGACGCATGCTCCTAAGAATTCGAGAGGGACAATTGTAAGCGACCTCCCCACGTCGTGTATCGACCTTCTAAGACCCGCCTTCGATGGCCCCCCACGTCTATTGGCGTGGACGCCCAAAAACAAAGCCCCTTGATTGCTCAAGGGGCGTTGCTCGCGGTCCGATCCGCCCGAAGGCGGCTTGCTGGCCGTGCCATCAATGCATGGCGTGCAAGCCTGCCATGGACGGCATCGGTTCGCTCGATCCAGAGGATTGAGCGTCCTCGTCGTTGCCGCCGACCAAGTCGACCCGCTCGCGCAATTCCTTGCCCGCCTTGAAGTGCGGCACCTGTTTGCCAGGCACCAGCACCTGTTCGCCGGATTTCGGATTGCGACCGATGCGGGGAGACCGCTGCGACAGCGAGAAGCTGCCAAAACCGCGGATTTCGATGCGCTGGCCCGAGGCCAGGGCCTGGGTCATCGCATCGAGCACGGTCTTGACCGCGTAATCGGTGTCGCGGGCGGCCAGCTGAGGATAGCGGGCCGCCAAGGCGGCGATCAGCTCCGACTTGGTCACGAATTAACCGTCGTTGCGCTGTTGGTCCAGCTTGGCCTTCAGCAGCGCGCCGAGGTTGGTGGTGCCGGACGAAGCGCTGGCGTCGGACATGCGCTGGATCGTTTCGGCGGTTTCGGCATTGTCGCGGGCCTTGATCGACAGCTGGATCGAACGCGTCTTGCGGTCGATGTTGACGATCATGGCTTCGATGTTCTCGCCGGCGGTCAGCACGGTGGTGGCATCTTCGACGCGGCCCGAGGAGATCTCGGAAGCGCGCAGGTAGCCTTCGACGTCCACGGACAGCGTCACGACGGCGCCCTTGGCTTCGACCGACTTGATGGTGCCCGGAACCACGGCGCCCTTGTCGAACGTGGCAACGAAGTTGTTGAAGGGATCGCCTTCCAGCTGCTTGATGCCCAGCGAGATGCGTTCCTTGTCGGTATCGATGCCCAGAACCACGGCTTCGATCTCGTCGCCCTTCTTGAAGTTGCGCACGGCTTCTTCGCCGGTTTCCGTCCACGACAGGTCGGACAGGTGAACCAGGCCATCGATGCCGCCGGGCAGGCCGACGAACACGCCGAAGTCGGTGATCGACTTGATGGCGCCGCGGACCTTGTCACCACGCTTGAAGTTGGTGGCGAACTCTTCCCACGGGTTCTGGCGGCACTGCTTCATGCCCAGCGAGATGCGACGACGGTCTTCGTCGATTTCCAGGACCATGACTTCGACTTCTTCGCCCAGGGTCACGACCTTGCGCGGATCGACGTTCTTGTTGGTCCAGTCCATTTCGGAGACGTGCACCAGGCCTTCGATGCCGGCTTCGACTTCAACGAACGCGCCGTAGTCGGTCAGGTTGGTGACCTTGCCGAACAGGCGGGTGCCTTGCGGGTAGCGGCGAGCCAGGCCCACCCACGGATCTTCGCCCAACTGCTTGACGCCCAGCGAGACGCGGCTCTTTTCCTGGTCGAACTTGAGGACCTTGGCTTCGACTTCCTGACCCACTTGCAGGACTTCGGACGGGTGACGCACACGGCGCCAGGCCATGTCGGTGATGTGCAGCAGGCCGTCGATGCCGCCCAGGTCCACGAACGCGCCGTAGTCGGTGATGTTCTTGACCACGCCCTTGACCACCGCACCTTCGTGCAGGGTTTCGAGCAGCTTCTGGCGCTCTTCGCCCATGCTGGCTTCCAGCACCTGGCGACGCGACAGCACGACGTTGTTGCGCTTGCGGTCGAGCTTGATGACCTTGAATTCGAGGGTCTTGCCTTCGTACGGGGTGGTGTCCTTGACCGGACGCAGGTCCACCAGCGAACCCGGCAGGAAGGCGCGGATGCCGTTGGTCATGACGGTCAGGCCGCCCTTCACCTTGCCGGTGATGGTGCCGGTGACCAGCTCGCCGTTTTCCAGGGCCTTTTCCAGTTGCAGCCAGGCCGACAGGCGCTTGGCGCGGTCACGCGACAGGATGGTGTCGCCGTAGCCGTTTTCCAGGGAATCGATGGCCACCGAGACGAAATCGCCGGGTTGCACTTCGAGCTCGCCCTGGTCATTCAGGAACTCTTCCAGGGGGATCAGCGCTTCGGACTTCAGGCCGGCGTTGACGACGACGAAGTTGTGGTCGACGCGCACGACTTCGGCGCTGATGACCTCGCCGGACTTCATGTCCTGGCTCTTGAGGCTCTGGGCGAAAAGGTCGGCGAAGCTTTCGCCGCCGGTGGCGGTAGTGGAAACGGAAGACATGGGGTTGAAATCCATTGGGCCGAAATGGCCGTTAAAAACACACCGCAGCGGATTGCCCGCCACAGTGGAGTCAAAATACCTGCCTGCCGGTTTGCCCTTGCGGGGTGTCCCGTGGGGGTGTCGCCTGGCCAGGACAGGGCCGATAAAAAAGACTGGCGGGTGCCCGCGCCGTAAGCCTCATGCGTTTCATGAGCATCGATTCATGCGCATCGATTCATGTGCTTGATACGCCGCACTCGATACGACACACTCGATACACCACGCTTGATACGCTCAATGCGTCGGGCGGGCCTGCCAGAGATCCAGTATTGCCTGCACGGTTTCCGCAATCGTCAGGTTCGACGAATCCAGCACGTGTGCATCCGTTGCGGGGGCCAGGGGCGCCGTGGCGCGCTGCGTATCGCGGGCATCCCGCTCGCGCATGTCCCGCAAAAGGTCGTCTAGATTAGCAGAAATTCCCTTTTCGATCAACTGCTTACGCCGCCTCTCGGCGCGCGCGACGACATCGGCCACCAGGAACACCTTCAGGGACGCATCCGGGAACACTACCGTACCCATGTCGCGGCCGTCCGCCACCAGCCCGGGAGGCAGGCGGAAAGCGCGCTGGCGCTCGAGCAGCGCCTGCCGCACACCGGGAAAAGCGGCCACGCGGGAAGCGAAATTTCCGACTTCCTCGCGCCGGATCTCGTGGCCGACATCAGCGCCTTCCAGATAGACATGGGGGCCGTCGAAACGCACGTCCAGCGTCTCGGCCACGCGGGCCACGGCGGGCTCGTCGACCGCGTCGACGCCGCGGTTGATCGCCGCCAGGGCGGTCAGCCGGTAGAGCGCGCCGCTGTCCAGCACCGCCCAGCCCAGCGCCTTGGCGACGCGATGGGCGACGGTGCCCTTGCCCGAGGCGGTCGGGCCGTCGATGGTGATGACGGGAGCAGCGGAAGTCACGGTCGGATCAGTCGAAGTCATGTAGGGAAAATGGGCCGGAGCCCGTGGTCGCTACGCCGACACCAGGCCGGCGTAGACATCAAAGTAACCCGGGAACGTCTTGCTGACGCAGCCCGGATCCAGAATGCGCACCGCAGCCGGGCCGAACGCGGCCAGCGAAAAGCACATTGCCATGCGGTGGTCGTCCCAGGTGCCGACGTGCGCATCGCGCCAGCCCCCCTCGGCGGGCGGCGTCACGCTCAGCCAATCCGGCCCCGATTCCACCCGCGCGCCCAGCTTCTCCAGTTCGGTCTGCATGGCGTGGATGCGGTCAGTTTCCTTGACACGCCAGCTGCCGATGTTGCGCAGGCGGCACGGGCCATCGGCGTACAGCGCCAGCGCGGCAGCCGTCATGGCGGCGTCGGGGATCAGGTTGAAATCGGTGTCGAAGGCCTTCAGGCGGCCGCCCTCGGCCACACGCACGCCGCTCACCTCGATCCAGCCGTCGCCGTAGGTCACGGTCGCGCCCATGGCGGCCAGGGTGTCGGCGAATTTGACGTCGCCCTGGATGCTGTCGGCGCCCACGCCGGTGACCCGCAGCGGACCGCCACCGATGGCGCCCAGCGCCAGGAAATACGACGCGGTGGAGGCATCGCCCTCGACCGCGATCCGGCCCGGGCTGCGGTAGCGGGCGCCGCCGGCGATGGTGAAGCGGCTCCAACCGTCGCGCTGCACGGTCACGCCGAAACGCGCCATGAGATTCAGCGTGATTTCAATGTAGGGCTTGGAGATCAGTTCGCCCAGCACCTCGATCACGACCGGCTGACCGCTCTGGCCGGCCTGCAGCGGCGCGGCCATCAGCAAGGCGGTCAGGAACTGGCTGGAGACCGAACCTTGCACCTGCGTCACGGCCGGCGTCGCGATCTCGCCGCGGCCGATATGCAGCGGCGGGTAGCCAGGCTGCCCCCGGTAGTCGATGCGGGCGCCGAGCGCCTTGAGCGCATCGACCAGGTCGCCGATGGGACGCTCGTGCATGCGCGGCACGCCGGACAGGCGGTAGTCGCCGCCCATCAGCGCCAAGGCCGCCGTCAGCGGCCGGATGGCGGTGCCGGCGTTGCCCATGAACAGGTCGGCGCTGTCGACCGGAAAGCGGCTCACGCCGCGCACGGTGACGCGGCCCTCGGCCAGCTCGGACAGCGCCACGCCCAGTTGGCGCAAGGCGGCCAGCATGACGCGGGTGTCGTCGGAATCGAGCAGGCCGGAGATGGCGGTCTCGCCCTCGGCAAGGGCAGCCAGCAACAGCACACGGTTGGAAATGCTCTTGGAACCGGGCAGGGCCATGACGCCCTGCGCGCGCCGTACGCGCGGCAGATCCAGGAAAGGCAAAGCGCCCATGTCGATTACTCCTTGCGCCAGTTGCGGCGCGCCTGCGCCGCGGTGTCCAACAGCGCCAGCAAGGCCGCGCCGTCACCGTCGTCGATGGCACGCTCGGCGCGGTCCAGCACGGTCCGCACAGCCGCCAGTTCGGCCAACATGGCGTCGCGGTTGGAAAGAAAGATATCGCGCCACATCTCGGGCGAACCCGCCGCGATGCGGGTGAAATCGCGAAAGCCGCTGCCCGCCAGCGCCAGCCGAGTCGCGGCGTCGGCGGCCGTGGCCACCTGCTCCATGTACACCGACGACAACAGGTGCGGCAGATGGCTGACCGAGGCCAGCACGCGGTCGTGCGCGCCGGCGTCCATGTCGATCACCCGGGCGCCACAGGCCAGCCAGGCATCGCGCACCTGGGCGACAGCGGCGGCGGCGTTCTCGGCCAGCGGCGTCAGGATGACGCAGCGGTCTCGATACAGATCCGCGTCGGCGGCCTCGGGGCCGGTGCGTTCGGCGCCGGCAATCGGATGGCCCGGCACGAACTGACCGATGCGCGCACCCAGCGCCAGGCGGGCAGCATCGACCACCTCGGCCTTGGTGCTGCCGCCGTCGGTCAGCAGCGTCGCATCACGCAGATGCGGCAGCATGCGCGCCAGCATGTCCTTCAGGCCGCCCACGGGCGTGGCCAGGAACACCAGGTCGGCGCGGGCGGCGGCCTCCTCGGCGCTGACGGCTTCGTCGATCAGACCCAGCTCGACCGCGCGCGCCAGCGACGCGGCATTGCGGCCAACACCCAGCACCCGTCCCACCTGCCCCGCCCGGCGCAAGGCCGCGGCGAAGGAACCGCCGATCAGGCCCACGCCGACAACGGCCAACACAGGAATCAGGGGGCCAGCGGCCCCCTGATTCGGCTTGGAGTAAGCGCCGTTCATTCGGACAGGATGGCGGTCAGCGCGTCGATGAAGCGGGCGTTTTCCTGCGGCAGGCCGATCGACACGCGCAGCCACTCGGGCAGGCCGTCGCCGGCCACGGGGCGCACGATCACGCCGCGCTTGAGCAGCGCCAGGTTGATGCGCGGCGCATCGCCCACGTGCACCAGCACGAAGTTGCCGTAGCTGGGCACGTAGCGCAGCTTGAGGCGATCGAAGGCTTCGCACAGCTGCGCCTTGCCGGCCTTGTTGGACGTGTACGCCTGTTCGAGGTAGGCGGCATCGCCCAGCGCGGCCACGGCGGCGGCCTGCGCCAGCGTGTTGACGTTGAACGGCTGGCGCACGCGGTTGAGCAGGTCGGTCAGGGCCGGCTGCGCCACCGCGAAGCCCACGCGCAGGCCCGCCAGGCCGTAGGCCTTGGAGAAGGTGCGCGAGACGATCAGGTTGGGATAGCGGCGCACCAGCGCGGTACTGTCGAACCGGAATTGCGGTTCCAGGTATTCGTTGTAGGCCTCGTCCAACACCACCGTGACACGATCGCCGTGGGCGGCATGCACGCGCTCCAGGAACGCGGCCACCTGGTCGCCCGGCACGAAGGTGCCGGTGGGGTTGTTGGGATTGGCGATGAACAAGAGGCGCGTGTCGTCGGCGATGGCGTCGAACATGGCGTCCAGATCATGGCCGTAGTCCTTGGCCGGCACCACGATGTGGCGCGCGCCGCGGGCCTGCGTGGCCAGGCGGTAGACCGCGAACGAATGCTGCGCGTAGACCGCCGACGTACCCGGCTCCAGCAGCGCCAGCGCGGCGATTTCCAGGATGTCGTTGGAGCCGTTGCCCAGCGTGATCCAGTTCATCGGCACTTCGTAGCGCGCGGCCAGCGCGGCCTTCAGATCGAAGCCGTTGGGATCGGGATAACGTGCCAGCGACTCGGCCGCGGCCAGCATGGCCGCGCGCGCCGACGCGGGCATGCCAAGCGGGTTTTCGTTGGACGCCAGCTTGACGATGCTGGCCGGGTCCAACCCGAATTCACGGGCCAGCTCTTCGATCGGCTTGCCGGCCTGGTACGGGGCGATGGCGCTGACGTGCGCGGGAGCGGCGAGAGGCTTGGAAGTGTTGGTCATGGAAGGCTCACGGCGCCGGGTAGGAACCCAGCACTTTCAGGTAGGCGACCTGCGCCCGCAGGGTGTTCAGGGCGAGCGCGACGTTCGGATCGTTGCGATGCCCCAGGACATCGACGTAGAAATAGTATTCCCACTCGCCGGTGCGAGCCGGGCGGGATTCGAAGCGCGTCATCGATACGCCATTGGCCGCCAGCGGCGCCAGCATCTCGTAGACGGCGCCGGCGCGATTGGGGACGGCCAGGATCAGGCTGGTCTTGTCCTTGCCGCTGACCAGCGGCTCGATGTTGCCGATCGCCAGGAAACGCGTGCGGTTGTGCGGATCGTCCTGGATGCCGGCGCTGACGACCTGCAGGTTCCAGGCCGGCGCCGCCACTTCACCAGCGATGGCGGCGATGGTCGGATCGGACGCGGCCAGGCGCGCGGCCTCGGAATTGCTGGCCGCGGCCACGCGCTCCAGGTCGGGATAGTTGCGCGTCAGCCACCCCTGGCACTGGGCCAGCGCCTGAGGATGCGCGGAAATCGATTTGACACCTTCCATGGTGCCGGACTGCGACATCAGGCAATGGCGGATCACCAGCGAACGCTCGCCCAGGATGCGCAGGGGCGTGTTCAGCAGCAGATCCAGGCTGCGGTTGACCGCGCCTTCGGTGGAGTTCTCGACCGGCACCATGCCGACATCGGCCTGCCCCGCCTCGACGGCGCGGAAGACTTCGTCGAACGACACGCACGGCAGCTTCTGCACCGCGTGGCCGAAATGCTCCAGCGCGGCCTGCTCGGAAAACGAGCCCTGCGGCCCCAGGTAGGCGACGGTCATGCCGCGCTCCAGGCCGCGGCAGGCCGAGATGATCTCGGTCCAGACCGAGGCCACGCCGGCCGCCGGAAACGGGCCGGGATTGAGTTGCTGCAGGCGCCGGATCACTTCGGCTTCACGTTCGGGACGCAGCACCGGGCCGTCGGCGTGGGCGGCGTGCTTGGCCTCGCCGACTTCCTGCGCGGCGCGGGCGCGCTGCGACAGGAGGTCCAGGATCTGGGCATCGAGCGCGTCGATGCGGTCGCGCAGGGGGCGCAGCTTGCGCTGCAGGTCATCATCCATAGCGGCGCTCGAATTCCTTCAGGTACTCGACCAGCGCGGCCACGGCGGCCAGCGGCACGGCGTTGTAGATCGAGGCGCGCATGCCGCCCACGCTCTTGTGGCCCTTGAGCTGGGTCAGACCGGCCGCCTCGGCGCCTTGCAGGAAGGCATCGTTGAGCGACTCGTCGCGCAGCACGAACGGCACGTTCATGCGCGAACGCACGGGCGCGTGGATCGGATTGCGGTAGAAGCTGGTGCTGTCCAGGTAGCCGTAGAGCAGTTCGGCCTTGGCCTTGTTGGCCGCCTCCATGCCGGCCACGCCGCCATTGGCCTTGACCCACTTGAACACCAGGCCGGCGATGTAGATCGCGAAGGTCGGCGGGGTGTTATAGCGCGAATGCTCGGCGGCCACGTTGGCGTAATCGAACGCCGACGGGCAGATCGGCAGCGCGTGGCCGATCAGGTCGCGGCGGGTGATGGCCATGGTCACGCCGGCCGGGCCGGCGTTCTTCTGGGCGCCCGCGTACATCATGCCGCAGCGGCTCACGTCCATCGGACGCGACAGGAAGTGCGAGGAGGCGTCGACCACCAGCGGCACGTCGGGCGCGCCGAGCGCGGCCGTGTCGGGCCAGTCCATGAACTCGACGCCGCCGATGGTTTCGTTGCTGCACAGGTGCAGGTAGGCCGATTCCTTGCGCACCTTCCAGGTGTCGACCGGCGGCACCCACGTGAACGGCGCCTGTTCACGGCCGTCCAGCTGCGTCGCCTGGCCGCTGCTGGCCGCGACCTGCGCGTCGCCATAGCGGCAGGCTTCCTTGTGGGAACGCGACGACCAGTGACCGGTCACGACGAAGTCGGCCGCCGGCGTGCCGCGCCGCCCCATGAGATTCATGGGAACGATGGCGTTCTCCCCGGAACCGCCGCCCTGCATGAACATCACCGCGTAGTCCGGAGACAGGCCGAGCAAATCGCGCAGGTCGCTTTCGGCTTCGTCGCAGATCTGCACGAAGTGCTTGCCGCGATGGCTCATTTCCATCACGGACATGCCACTGCCGTGCCAGTCCAGCATTTCCGCAGCGGCTTGCTGCAGTACCACCTCGGGCAGGGCCGAGGGGCCTGCCGAGAAGTTCCAGGGGCGGGCCATTATTGCTCCGTAGGTTCCGTCGAATCCGTTGCAGCGGCGTCGCCGTCGCCCTCTTCCTGGCCATCGTCCAGGTCTTCGCTGTCATCGTCGGCGTCGCTTTCGACGACGCGGCGCACGCCGGACAGCGAACTGCCGTCGTCGACGTTGATGAGGGTGACGCCCTGCGTGGCGCGGCCCATTTCACGGATTTCCGCGACGCGGGTACGCACCAGCACGCCGCCGGTGGTGATCAGCATGATTTCATCCGAAGGCATCACCAGCACGGCGCCGACCACCTTGCCGTTGCGCGAGCTGGTCTGGATGGCGATCATGCCCTTGGTGCCGCGGCCATGGCGCGTGTACTCGGTGATCGGGGTGCGCTTGCCATAGCCGTTTTCGGTGGCGGTCAGCACGCTCTGCGTTTCGTCCCCAGCCACCAGCAGCGCGATCACGGTCTGGGTGTCCTCGAGCATCATGCCGCGCACGCCGCGGGCATTGCGGCCCATCGGACGCACGTCGTTCTCGTCGAAGCGCACGGCCTTGCCGGCGTCCGAGAACAGCATGACATCGTGCTTGCCGTCGGTGAGGTCGGCGCCGATCAGGTAGTCGCCGTCGTCCAGGTCGACCGCGATGATGCCGGCCTTGCGTGGATTGGAGAAGTCGGACAGCGGGGTCTTCTTGACCGTGCCGCGCGAGGTCGCCATGAAGACGTAGTGGTCTTCGCTGAATACCTTGACCGGCAGCACCACCGTGATCTTCTCGCCTTCGGCCAGCGGGAACATGTTGACGATGGGCTTGCCGCGCGAGTTGCGCGTGCCTTGCGGCACTTCCCAGACCTTGAGCCAGTAGACCCGGCCGCGGTTCGAGAAGCACAGCAGGAAGTCATGGGTATTGGCGATGAACAACTGGTCGATCCAGTCGTTTTCCTTCATCGCGGTGGCCTGCTTGCCGCGACCGCCGCGCTTCTGCGAGCGGTACTCGGACAGCGGCTGGCTCTTGATGTAGCCGCCATGCGACAGCGTCACGACCATGTCGGTGGGCGTGATCAGGTCTTCGGTATCCAGTTCGGTCGCGTTCAGCTCGATTTCCGAGCGGCGCGAATCCTTGGCGCCGGTCGAGAACTCGGCCTTGATGGCCTGCAGTTCCTCGCCGATGATGGTCGTGATGCGCTCGGGCCGGGCCAGGATGTCCAGCAGGTCGGCGATGGTGGACATGATGTCCTTGTATTCGCCGACGATCTTGTCCTGCTCCAGGCCGGTCAGGCGCTGCAGGCGCATGTTCAGGATTTCCTGCGCCTGGGTGTCGCTCAGGCGATACAGCCCGTCGCCCTGCAGGCCGAACTCGGCGCCCAGGCCATCGGGACGGAAGGCCGCGCGACCGCCCGGCGTATCGCCGTCGGCGCGCGACAGCATTTCGCGCACCAGCGAGGAATCCCACGACTTGGCCATCAATTCCTGGCGCGCGACGGGAGGCGTCGGCGCGGCCTTGATGATGGCGATGAAGTCGTCGATGTTGGCCAGCGCGACAGCCAGGCCTTCCAGCACGTGGCCGCGTTCGCGCGCCTTGCGCAACTGGAACACCGTGCGGCGCGTCACCACTTCGCGGCGATGCTGCAGGAAGTAGTCGATCATCTGCTTCAGGTTCAGCAGGCGGGGCTGGCCATCGACCAACGCCACCAGGTTCATCCCGAAGGTGTCCTGCAACTGGGTGTTCTTGTAGAGGTTGTTCAGCACCACCTCGGGCACTTCGCCGCGCTTGAGCTCGATCACCAGGCGCATGCCGTCCTTGTCGGACTCGTCGCGGATGTCGGAGATGCCTTCGATCTTCTTGTCGTTGACCAGCTCGGCGATGCGTTCCTGCAGCGTCTTCTTGTTGACCTGGTAGGGGATCGCGTCGACCACGATGGCCTGGCGGTTGCCCTTTTCCATGTCTTCGAAGTGGGTCTTGGCGCGCATGATGACGCGGCCGCGGCCGGTGCGATAGCCTTCGCGCACGCCAGACATGCCGTAGATGACGCCGCCCGTCGGGAAATCCGGCGCCGGGATGATCTCCATGAGTTCATCGACCGTGCAAGCGGGATTGCGCAGGCAATACAGGCAGCCGTCGACCACTTCCTGGAGGTTGTGCGGCGGAATGTTGGTGGCCATGCCCACGGCGATGCCCGAGCTGCCGTTGACCAGCAGGTTCGGCAGGCGCGAGGGCAACAGCAGCGGCTCTTGCTCGCTGCCGTCGTAGTTGGGGCCGAAGTCGACCGTTTCCTGGTCGATGTCCGCCAGCAGCTCGTGGGCGATCTTGGCCAGGCGGATTTCGGTGTAGCGCATCGCCGCGGCGTTGTCGCCGTCGATGGAACCGAAGTTGCCCTGGCCGTCGACCAGCATGTAGCGCATGGAGAAATCCTGCGCCATGCGGACGATGGTGTCGTAGACGGACTGGTCGCCGTGGGGATGGTACTTACCGATGACGTCCCCGACGATACGCGCGGACTTCTTGTAGGCGCGGTTCCAGTCGTTGTTGAGTTCGTGCATCGCGTAGAGCACGCGCCGGTGGACGGGCTTGAGCCCGTCCCGCACATCCGGTAGCGCCCGCCCGACGATCACGCTCATCGCGTAATCGAGGTAACTGCGGCGCATCTCTTCTTCCAGCGATACCGGAAGCGTCTCCTTGGCAAAGGAATCCATATATATAACGACAGAATCGTGTAAGGAGGAACCCGGGCCGGGTAAACAGGAAATTCTATCATTCGATTGGGATCGCGGCCCCACGGGCCCCGCGCGGCCCCCGGCGCGGGCTCCGCGGCGGATGTGGCCGGCAAGCGCCGCCGGCGCGTTCGCCCGCATCCGGAACCCTGTTGTCAAAAACCAACATGGCAAACCGATGGAGCGTGGAAAACGTCATATCCAGCACCAATGCGGCTGTCCAGGGAAGCCAAAGGCCCCCAAATGCCTTAAGATTGTTTCCAGCACGCAGGAAACCCAGTAGCTATTCCTTTGAACCAGCTCTTGGCGTTGCTATACTGGCCCCGTTTTCCTGATATGCGGCGGGGGTTCGCTGCGAGTCACTTATCCAGCTTCAAGCTCAACGAGGAGAAACATGAACAAACCCTCCAAATTCGCTCTGGCGCTCGCCTTCGCCGCCGTCACGGCCTCGGGTGTAGCCTCGGCCCAGACCTATCCCCAAACGGTGGACAACTGGCGCAATCCGTTCGGTGACGTTTGGAAGAACGGCACGAACGAACTGTGCTGGCGCGATGCGTTCTGGACCCCGGCCACCGGCATCCCCGGCTGCGACGGCGTTCCGGTTGCACAACAACAGAAGGCGAAGCCGGCCCCGATGGCGGCCAAGGTCGTGTTCAACGCTGACACGTTCTTCGACTTCGACAAGTCGACCCTGAAGCCCGAAGGCCGCCAACTGCTGGACCAAGTCGCCCAGCAAGCTCGCGGTATCGAGCTGGAAACCATCATCGCCGTGGGTCACACCGACTCGATCGGTACGGAAGCCTACAACCAGAAGCTGTCCGAGCGCCGCGCCGCTTCGGTCAAGGCCTACCTGGTCAGCAAGGGCATCGATCCGAACCGTATCTACACGGAAGGCAAGGGTGAACTGAACCCGATCGCTTCCAACAAGACGAAGGAAGGCCGCGCCCAGAACCGTCGCGTTGAAATCGAAATCGTGGGTAGCCGCAAGTAATTGCCGGACTAGCTACAATAAGGGGCCTCGCATTGCGAGGCCCTTTTTTTCGCCTGGCTTGCACCAATGCGGTGCAATCACCCCGGCGCCCGCGCGCGCCGCAGTCCCTCTCTATATATAGAGTGCCGCCCTATGCTGGACCGCCCATGAGCACCCACACTTCCGATACCGCCCACGCCACCGTCAATGCCGACCAGGCCGAACTGGACAAGTTCGGCGCGCTGGCGAGCCGCTGGTGGGACCCCGAAAGCGAGTTCAAGCCCCTGCACGCCATCAACCCCCTGCGCCTGGAATGGATCCAGGAAAGCGCGGGCAACCTGGCGGGCAAGAAAGTGCTGGATGTCGGCTGCGGCGGCGGCATCCTGTCGGAGGCCATGGCACGCACCGGCGCGGACGTCACCGGCATCGATCTGGCCGACAAGTCGTTGAAGGTGGCGCGCCTGCATGGCCTGGAGTCGGGCGTGAAGGTCGATTACCGCAAGGTGCCGGTCGAACAACTGGCGGCCGAACAGCCCGGCCAGTACGACGTGGTCACCTGCATGGAAATGCTGGAACATGTGCCCGATCCTGGTTCCATCGTGCGTGCCTGCGCGGCGTTGACCAAGCCGGGCGGCTGGGTGTTCTTCTCGACCCTGAATCGCAATCCCAAGTCATTTCTGTTCGCCATCGTCGGGGCCGAGTACCTGCTGCGCCTGCTGCCACGCGGCACCCATACCTACGACATGTTTATCAAGCCAAGCGAGCTGGCCGCAGCCGCCCGCGGCGCCGGCCTGGAACCGGTCGGCATGCGTGGCATGGAATACAACCCGATCACCCAGATCTATTCCCTGTCTTCCGACACCTCGGTCAACTATCTGATGGCTACCCGCAAATGAGCGCCCTGATTCTGTTCGATTTCGACGGCACGCTGGCCGACACCGCCCCGGACCTGGCGGCCGCCGCCAACCAGCAGCGCACCCGCCGGGGGCTGCCCCCCCTGCCCTACGAAACGCTGCGCCCGGTCGCCTCGCAGGGCGCTCGCGGCCTGCTGCGCGTGGCGCTCGGGCTGAAGCCGGACGACGACGACTACGAGCCGACGCGCCTGCAGTTCCTGGAAGATTACGCCGCCAGCTCGACCGTACACAGCAAGTTGTTTCCCGGCATCGAGGCGCTGCTGGCCGACATCCGCCAACGCGGCCTGTCCTGGGGTATCGTGACCAACAAGGTCACCTACCTGACGCTGCCGATCGTCGCACACTTGAATCTGACGCGTGACAGCGCCGTGCTGGTATGCGGCGACACCACCGCCCACGCCAAGCCGCATCCACTGCCGCTGCAACATGCCGCGCGCGAAGCCGGCTTCGCTACCGACCGCTGCGTCTATGTCGGTGACGACCTGCGCGACATCCAGGCGGCGCACGCGGCCGGCATGCCCGCCGTTGCCGCCGCCTATGGCTATGTCGGCGAAGAAGACAACATCAGCAACTGGGAAGCCGAGACCTGCGCCAACACGCCGGCCGAATTGTGGCCGGCGATCGCGCCGCTGCTGCCGCGCGATCTGCGTTGATTCGCCATCATCCGCACCGATCTCCTGCGCCCCGGCTGCGCCACCCTTGCCGGCGGCGCGGGATGGCAGGGGTTCGACCGGATTAGTTGACCTGCCCGAATAATTTATCCGGCGAAAAAGGGTTTATCCCTGGGCGCCGGTGAATTAAAGTACGTTTCATGCAAGGCAATACGGGTGCCTCCCGATTGCCTTTCCCGGCCAAGGCCGGATGCCGTGCGGCTACGACCGTACGGCAGGTCCTTCATGCATCGACGGCTTGCCGCCCTCATGCCCCCCCGCGCGCCGACGTCTCTCCGGCACGCAACCCAGACCTTTCATCCGCTCACCGCGCGTTGCCTCACGGCTTCGCGCGTACCTGGAATCGCCCATGCTTTTGCCCATCCTGTTACTTTCGGCCGCCGGTTTCACCATCCTGACCACCGAATTCCTGATTGTCGGACTACTACCCAGCCTGGCCCGCGACCTGGATGTCACGGTATCCCAGGCCGGGCTGCTGGTATCGCTGTTCGCCTTCACCGTGGCTGCCACCGGCCCTCTGCTGACCGCGCTGATGGCCAATATCGAGCGCAAACGCCTGTTCATCAGCGTGCTGGTGGTGTTCGGCCTGTCCAACGCGCTGGCGGCGATGGCCCCGAATATCTGGGTCATGGCGCTCGCTCGTTTCGTCCCCGCACTGGCGCTGCCGGTGTTCTGGTCTCTGGCCAGCGCCACGGCAGTGGAGCTGGTGGGCCCGGCCCGGGCCGGGCGCGCCATCTCGATGGTGGCGTTCGGCATCGTCGCGGCGACAGTGTTCGGCATTCCCATCGGCGTGCTGATCTCCGACGCCTTCGGCTGGCGCGCGGCTTTCGCGGCGCTCTCGGCGGTGGCGTTCGCCAAGGCGCTGTTGCTGCTGCTGGCCTTCCCCAGCACCCATATCCGCGCCGAGAGCGTCAAGCTGGTGACACAACTGCGCATCCTGCGCAATCCGATAGTGGTCGGCCACGTGCTGTTGTCGGTATTGGTATTCACGGGCATGTTCACCGCTTACACCTATCTGGCGGACATGTTGGAGCGACTGGCCGGCTTCAATGGCCAGATCGTCGGCTGGACCATGATGGCATTCGGCGCGGTGGGCCTGATCGGCAACACGCTGGGCGGCCGCCTGGTCGACCGCAACCCGCTGGGGGCGACCGCCCTGTTCTCGGCGCTGATGGCCGCCGGCCTGGCGTTCGTGACTCCGGTGATGCAGTCGTATGGCTTGCTGGCGGTCGTCCTTACGGCCTGGGGCATTGCGCAGGCGGCGCTGTTCATCGTCTGCCATGTGCGGCTGATGAAGTCGGCGCCCGAGGCGCCCGCTTTTGCGGCCTCGCTCAATATTTCCGGCGCCAATATCGGCATTGGCCTGGGCGCGGTGGTTGGTGGCCACGTGATCGACCACTATGGGCTGGCGGCGCTGGGCTGGGCGGCGGCGGGCATCGTGGCGCTGTCGGTCGGCCTGGCGTTCGCGCTGATGGCGGCATCGCGCCCACGTGCGGCGGGCAAGGCTGCCTGCGCCAACGTCACGTGACGGACCCCGGCGGCACGCGGAAATACAGCGGACTATCGTATTTCCCAGTACAATAGAGCTTCTTGGGGCCGATCCGGATTCGACGTGGGTCGCGAAACAACCCAGGGCATGCCGAGCACCAGTACGCTCGTTAAACCACTGGAACACTACAAACGCCAACGACGAGCGTTTCGCTCTCGCCGCTTAAGCGGTGAGCCGCTGCACTGATCTGTCCTTGGGTCAGGCGGGGGAAGGCAACTTCCCAGGGGGGCAACCCTCGAACCGCAGCAGCGACATTCACAAGGAATCGGTTTGAACTGGGGTCACACGGTTCAAATTTAAATTACGTGAATCGCTCTGGTCCGGCCTGTCGGTTGGCTAAGTCCAGGGTTAAAACCAAATAAATCGACTACGCATGTAGAACTGGTTGCGGAGGGCTTGCGGACGGGGGTTCAATTCCCCCCGGCTCCACCAAATTTCCGTCATAGCGCCGAATGGCCGACCTTTAGAGGTCGGCCATTTTTTTTGTCTTCGATTGGGGACATGCGGCAAGCACCCAACGGCATTGAAAGGGCCTGCTCTCGGCTGGCGCCAGCCCTTTGCATTGCGCCAAGGCCATCGAAGCCATGTTAGTAACAATAAAAAACAAAACCAGACATTGCCCGAAACACCATTGAAAGCAAAACGACACTTGATGCGGCCCCGTTTATATCGCTCTGGGGCGCATCGCTTTCATTGCTGTCAGGTCAGCCCTGCCGCAAGTATCAATTTCCTACGGCAATCAGGAAATATTCCGTCACATACTGCGAAGATTATCGATACATAATAAACACAAGAAAATGCCACCGGCCCGGGCCGCCCGACTGCGATGAAGATACTTTCCATATTCGGAACGCGTCCTGAAGCGATCAAGATGGCGCCCCTGGTCGCCGCCCTGCGGGACGAGCCCCGGTTGGACAGTGTGGTCTGCGTAACCGGACAGCATCGCCAGATGCTGGACCAGGTGCTGGCATTGTTCGATCTGCGTGCGCAGCACGATCTGGACATCATGGTGCCCAACCAGACCCTGAACGGCTTGTACGCGCGCCTGATCAGCCGGGTGGATGAGGTCTTGGAAACGGAGCAGCCCGATTGCGTGCTGGTGCATGGCGACACCAGTACCGCCTCGGCCTGTGCGCTGGCGGCGTTCCATCGACGTATCAACATCGGCCATGTCGAAGCGGGCTTGCGCACCGGCAACCTGGCCATGCCCTTCCCCGAGGAAATGAACCGCCGCGTAGTCGACGCTATCGGCGACTGGCTGTTCGCGCCCACCGCCGAGTCGCGCGCCAACCTGCGGCGCGAGAACCTTGCCGGCCGCATCACCGTGACCGGCAACACGGTCATTGACGCCCTGGCCATGACCTGCGCCAAGCTGGACTCCGACGGGCCGCTGGCGCGCGGGGTCGCCGCCCGCTACGGCTGGCTCGATCCGCAACGCCGGCTGATGCTGGTGACCGGCCACCGGCGCGAGAGCTTCGGAGACGGCTTCAAGAACATCTGCGCCGCGCTGGCCGAGCTGGCCCGCCGCGAAGACCTGCAGATCGTCTATCCGGTACACCTGAACCCGCAGGTGCGCAATGTGGTGATGACCGACCTGGCGGGGCTGGAACGGGTCCACCTGATCGATCCGCTGGATTACCTCGATTTCGTCTGGTTCATGCGGCGTTCCCATCTCATCCTGACCGATTCCGGCGGGGTGCAGGAAGAGGCGCCATATCTGGGCAAGCCCGTGCTGGTGATGCGCGAGGTGACAGAGCGCCCGGAAGCCGTGCAAGCCGGCACGGTGGCGCTGGTAGGCACGGATACGCGGCGCATCGTCGCCGAGGTCAACCGGCTGCTCGACGACCCCGCGCTGCATGCCTCGTTTTCGCGCCGCATCAATCCGTACGGAGACGGCAAGGCCAGCGCGCGCATCGTCGATGCGCTCTGTGGCCGGCCGGTCGCGGAGTTCGATCCCTATGGTTCGGCCGCCGGCACGCCGGCCTGATGTGTCCCGCCCTGAACTTTCCGCCTGGAGTTCCCATGCCCAAACCCACGTCCCTACCCGCCGCGCAGGTGCTTTGCCGTGCGCTCATGGCCGCTGGCCTGCTGTTGCCACTGGGCGCCATGGCCAGCCCGGCCGGCGATGCGCTGCGGCAACTGCAAGGCGATGACTGGGTCACGCGTAACACCACGCTGGCGGATCTGGGAATCACCGAGCCGATTGTCCTGAGCAACAGCGATTCACGCCACGAGTTCTACGTGCCGGTGCCGCGCGGCGTGCCGATAGCCGACGCCACCTTGAACTTCGATGCCAAGTACACCAAGGGCGAGCCGGGCCGCACCAGCCTGGTGCTGTGGGCCGATGGCGTGCCGCTGAACGCGCAACGCATCGCCGATGGCGATGGCAGCATCGCGCGGGGCTACACGGTCGATCCGCGTGGCCGCGAAACCGGCTTCCTGCGGGTGGGCGTGGACTGGCAATCGGAAATCGCGCTGCGCCACTGCGAAAGCAACCGGGCCACCGCGAACGCGCTGACCATCTCGCCGCAAACGCGCCTGACCTATCGTTACGATGCTTCGGCCATCGGTAATCTGGACGATGCCTGGGGCACGCTGCCGGGCAAGCCGACCTTGATCGTCGGCGGCGACAAGTTGAACCAGCAGGCCTTCGACAGCGCGTGGCGCGTCGGAGTGGCGCTGGAGCGCGCCGGCAAGCGCGTGGCGGTCCGCGCCTTCCCGTCGGTGGGCGACGAGATCGACACGCGCGGCCTGCAGGCCCCGAAGGGATTGGCGCAGATCCCCGCGTTCGCGTCGCTGGCCGACAACGGCAAGCACAGGATCGCCAACGCTGCCGAGATCGGCGCGCTGCTGGTGATGGGCGCGCCCGCCGTCGCCGGTGACGTGGTGATCGCCGACGCCGCCTTGCGCGCCAAATTGAACCAAGCGCTGGACGCACTGCAGGCCCAACTGGCCGGCGATGCCGACGCCGCCTCGGCCTTCCAGTCCTGGCGCGAACGGCGCGTGCCGCTGGCCGCCGCCGACCTGCAGCCCAAGGAAATCCGGCTGGCCGCGATGGGCCGCCAGGCCGTGATCGCGCTGGCGGCCGACGCCGGCGCGCAGGGCGCGGGCGCGTTCGACAGCGCCTGGCGCCGCATCCTGGTGACGCGCCAGGTGCAGGTCAAGACCGCGATGCCGCCGCAGACCTTCCAGGACGGCGGCCTGCGCCTGACGGCGCTGGGCGGCTCGCCGAACAGCTTCAACGTGGTCGCCAGCGGCGATTGGACCACCACGTTCCCGCTGGCCGCGGTCTCGGCCGATGGGCGCATGCCCGGTGAGCTGGTCATGGACGTGTCGGCCGCGCCCGGCGCATCGTCGACGCGGCCGGTGGCTTCGGTCTTCTGGAACGGCATCCTGCTGGCCGCCAAGCAATTGGAGGCCGACGGCCGCCCCGAACGCCTGACCGCGCGCGTGCCCGGCTATGTGCTCGGGGTCACCAACGCGGTGCGCGTCACCTTCCAGCGCCAGCCAGTCTCGGTCGACTGCAACGAGATTCCACAGGGTTATCCGGTGAACGTGCTGCCGACCAGTTACGTGAAACCGGAAAAGGCCGAGCCGGACGGTACTTTCGTCGGCCTGCTACCCCTGCTTGCCGGCTCCCCGCAGGTGATCGTGCCCGACAGCTACCTGGCGAACGCGCCCGACAATCTCAAGCGCCTGATCGGCATCGCCTCGGCCAGCGGCATCTCGACCGCCCGGGCCGAACTCTCGGTGATGCCCGCTGGCCAGGCGGTCAAGCCAACCCGTCCGTTCCTGGCCATGGAGGTGCCAGTGGAAGGCGCCAAGCCGATGGTGACCGTCACCGACCGCAAACAATTGCGGATCGATGGCAGGAATGCGACGTGGCTGGACATCTCCGGGCTGGAGCACCTGAGCTCCGCCGAGGTGGTCAGCGCCAGCGGCCAGGACGGCGTGCTATGGCACACCCTGGGACGGCAAGCCGGCATGCTGGACGCGCCATTCGTGCTGAACCGCGGCAACGTCGCGCTGATCGGCGCCGCCGGCCCGGTGGCCTGGATCGAGAGCGCCAATCCCGACGCCAGCCATCCGCCCGGCGCTGGAGAAAGTGCGTTCTTCGAGTGGCGCCGCTACATCTCGTGGAGCGTGCCCGCGGTCAGCGTGGGCCTGCTGGTGCTGATCCTGATCCTGATCCTGGCCACACGCGCCAGCCGCAGGAAGAAGCAGGACAGCAAGTAAACCTGGCCGCGCCCGCCCATGTCCTCGCTTTACTGGCCCTATCTCATCGCCGACTATTACCGCGGCCTTGAGATCGTGACCGCCGTCGTCGGCGTGATTATCCTGCTTTCGAGCCTGGATGACCTGTTCATCGACGCCTGGTACTGGGTGCGCGAATTGCGGCGTTCGTTGACGATCAAGCGCCGCTATACGCCCCTGGCGGCATCGCAACTGCGCGCGAAGGAAGAACAACCGCTGGCGATCATGGTGCCCGCCTGGCTCGAGTACGACGTCATCGCCTCGATGCTCGAGATGATGGTATCGACGCTCGAATACAAGAACTACATGATCTTCGTGGGCACTTACCAGAACGACGAGCGCACCATCAAGGAGGTCGAACGCATGCGGCGGCGCTACCGCCAGCTCGTCCGGGTGGAGGTGCCGCACGATGGCCCGACCTGCAAGGCCGACTGCCTGAACTGGATCGTGCAGGCCATCTTCGCCCAGGACGCCAAGCAGCCGGTGCCG
This sequence comes from Achromobacter sp. 46006, assembly GCF_059761975.1. NCBI lineage: Bacteria > Pseudomonadati > Pseudomonadota > Betaproteobacteria > Burkholderiales > Alcaligenaceae > Achromobacter > Achromobacter sp. 46006. The sequence goes on along the minus strand of NZ_JCBANN010000037.1, from coordinate 26,554 downwards.
TTCGCCGGCGTCGTCCTGCACGACAGCGAAGACGTGTTGCACCCGCTGGAGCTGAAGTACTACAACTACCTGCTGCCGCGCATCGACTTCATCCAACTGCCGGTGACGTCGCTGGAACGCCACTGGTACGAATTGGTGGCCGGCACCTACATGGACGAATTCGCCGAATGGCACACCAAGGATCTGGTGGTGCGCGAGAGCATGTCGAAGATGGTGCCCTCGGCCGGGGTCGGCACTTGTTTTTCGCGGCGTGCGCTGGTCGAATTGGCCGCCGAGACCAACAACCAGCCCTTCAACACCGACACGCTGACCGAGGACTACGACATCGGCGCGCGGCTGGCGCAGCGCGGCATGCGGCAGATCTTCGGCAAGTTCGGCGTCGAATACGTGACCCGGCGCCGCGCCTGGTTCGGCTTGGGCAAGGAAAAGGTATCCAGCATCCATATGCCGCTGGGGGTGCGGGAGTACTTCCCCAACACCTTCCGCACCGCCTACCGGCAGAAGGCGCGCTGGACGCTGGGCATCGGGCTGCAGGGCTGGCAACAGGTCGGCTGGGCCGGCTCGCTGGCCACCAAGTACCTGCTGTTCCGCGACCGCAAGGGCCTGGTGACATCGTTCATCGCCATCCTGGCATACCTGCTGCTGGCCAATTTCTTCCTGTTCTACCTGGCCGACCTGTTCGGCTGGTGGACCGTGTACTACCCGTCGTACTTCCGTCCCGGCGGCTGGCTGGTGACACTGATGTGGATCAACGCGGTGGCCCTGCTGCTGCGAGTGGTCCAGCGCAGTTACTTCGTTGGCCGCATGTACGGCTGGGAACACGCGCTGCTGTCGATTCCGCGCATGATCGTCGGCAATTTCATCAATGCCATGGCCGCGGCGCGCGCCTGGAAGCTGTTCATCGGCCACCTGATCACCGGCAAGCGGCTGGTCTGGGACAAGACCATGCACGACTTCCCGTCCACCGATCAACTGGCGCAGCAACGCCAGCGCCTGGGAGAATTGCTCCTGTCCTGGCAGGCGATCGATGAGGACAAACTGGCGCGCGCGCTGGAGATCCAATCGCGCGACAAGCGGCCGCTGGGCGAGATCCTGATGGAGCAAGGCTGGCTCGATAAGGGCACGCTGCAGGAAGCCATCCATTTCCAGCGGAGCGGCCAGGCGGCGGACACCGCGCCCGCGCATTCCGAAGACAAACCCGCGCCCCCATGAAGCCACTGACCCGTTCGTTCCTGCTGTCCGCCGCGCTGGCCTGCGCCGGCCACGCCGGGCCCGCCACCGCCCAAGCCGCGCCGCCCGCCGCCGAGGCGCCGCTGGAAGGCGCCGCATACCAATTCGCCAACGAAGGCTACAAGCGCTACGATGCGGGCGACTATGCGCAGGCGCAGCGCCAAGCCGAATCCGCCATCGCCTTGCGCCCGGACGTCGAACGCCTGCGTCTGCTGCTGATCTACGCGCTGCAGAAGCAGGGCAAGCTGCGCGAAGCCGAACAGGCCGCGGCGGACGCCATCAAGAGCGGCCTGGACACCCCGGCCCTGCGCCAGGCGCGCGCCAACCTGCGGCCGCGCGGCGCGCAGCCGGCCACGGGCGGCGCACCCGCCACCACCGCGGCCTACCGCCGCGGCTTTCCGATCGCTACGCGCGCCTACGCCGACTACAACCGTGGCGACTATCCGGCCGCGCAGCGCGGCGCCGAACAAGCCTTCCGCATCGATCCCGAGCAGGGGGCCTGGGCCATGCTATGGCTGGACGCGCTGCAAGCCCAGGGCAAGTATGCCGAGGCCGAGACAGCCGCCGCCAAGGCCATCGCGCTGGGCGCCCCCAACAAGAACGACCTGACCGCGCGCCGCACCACCATGAAGCGCCGCATGGCGATCAAGCCCGCCGAACAGGGCTATCAGGCGCTCATCGCCAACCGCCCCGGCGACGCGGTGCCGTTGGCGCGTCAGGCCGTGGCACTGGCGCCCGACACCGCCAGCCATCGGCTGCTGCTGATGACCGCCCTGATGCTGGACAACCAGTTGGCGGCGGCCGAGGATGCCGCCACCGACGCGCTCAGGCAGGACGACGAAAACACGGTCGCGCTGGTGATGCGCGCCTACCTGCGCCAGCGCCAGGGCAAGACGGAGCAGGCCAACGCCGACTTCGACGCCGCGCTCAAGCAGGACTGGCTGGATGACGACCAGCGCCGCAACGTGCGCCTGATCGCGGCCGATGCCGCGCTGGTCGGCGGCGAGACCCAGCGCGCGCTGGCTCTGCTGGCGCCGCTCGGCAACAAAGACGAAGCCGCCACGGCCCGCCTCAAGCGGGCCCGCTCGGCCCCCACCGTGCCGGCCACGCTGACGCTGGCCAACTACCCCGCGCCCTTGCAGGACTGCCGCGACACGCCTTACGGCACATCGTGCGAATTGCTGCCCTCGGATGCCGCCGGCAGCGGCGGTCCGGCCGCCCAGGCCTATGCCGCCTATGCCCGCGAGGACTACCAGGAAGCGATCGCCCTGGCGCGCAAGGCGGCCGAACAGGATCCGGCCAACAAAGAGTTTCAGCGCCTGCTGACCACCGCGCTGGCCGCGGGCAACGCTGCGCAATTGGCCGAAGCCGAACAGCGCATGAGCGCAGCCCTGGCCGCCCAGCCCGACGACCCCGCGCTGCTGATGCAGCGCGGTTACCTGCACCAGCGCATGGGCCAGCCCAGGCTGGCGCTGCAGGATTTCCAGGCCGCGCGCGCCACCGGCAAGGCGCCGCCGACCGTGATCCTGGACGAAGGCTATGCCCTGTCCGGCGTGGGCGACAAGCGCGGCGCGGTGGAAAAGCTGAAGCAGGCCATCGATGAGGCCGATGCCGGCAAGCTGGAACTGACGCCACAGCAGCGCTTTGACACCCGCAGCGGCATCGCCGGGCTGTCGCGCGAATGGGGCGGCTATGTCTCGGCCGGCTACCGTGGGGCCCGGCCGGCATCGTCCGGGCTGGGCGGCGCGGCCATCACCGTGCCGGGCGACGCGGTATTCAGCACGGCCGAGATTTTCTGGCGGCCATCCGACTTCCTGAATTCGTCGACCCGCACGTTCGAGCTGTATGGGCGCCTGTCCAACACGCTTTACAACAAGGGCGGCAAGACCGCCGGCCAGACCGTGTCGGACCCTTGCGGTGGCACCATCAATGTGGCCGAGACCTCGAACCAGGGAATTTCTGGCATCCCCACCACGGTGGGCTCGCTGGGCATGCGCTTCACGCCATCCACCGAGGTCGGCCTGACGTTCGGCCTGGAACGCCAATTCAATCTGGGAACCGCCACGCGCAAGGGCACCTTCAGCCCGGCGCCGGCGGACCTGCGCTGCAGCCTGAACCGCAGCAACGAGACCGCCTACTACAAGACCGACGCCGGCGGCGGCGGCTGGCTGGCCTATGTCACGTATGGCCTGTACGAAGGCACCACACTGCGCATCGACCGTCCCGACTGGTTCACCATGGAAGGCTACGTGCAGGCGGGCTACTCGTGGCAGGACATGTCGGCGCGCCTGTGGAAGCGCAACAACGCCACCGGCGCCGACACCGACCGGACTTCGGGCAGGATCAAACGCGACCAGGCCTTCGGCGCCGGCGAACTGCGCGTGGGTCGCAGCTACCGGATGGATGCGCTCAGCGATCGCCTGGTGTTCTTCCCCTATGCGGTGGTGGGTGCCGATTGGCTCTGGAACAAGAACCGCATGGTCGGTCTGGACATCGATGGCTCGGATTCGTATCGCCAGCTTGGCGACGGCTCATCGTGGTCGATGGGCGCCGGCCCCGGCTTCAATCTGCGCTACTGGTTCCGCGAAGACCACTACAACGCGCCGCGTTCGTACCTGGATCTGACCACCCAGTACCGCTTCAACATCGGCGGCGGCCAGGCCGACCGGGCCAAGGGGTTGTTCATCAACCTGACCCTGTCGTATTGAACCGCGTCCGCACGTATCCATGAAGGAGTCCGCAAGCATGACCACTTTTATCTCCCGCCCGCCGCGCCGCCTGCGCTTCGCTTCGGCGCTGTGTGGCGCGCTGCTGGCGCTGGCCGCCGGCCTCACGCAGGCGCAGCAGGCGTCGTCCATCGTCATCCAGGGCAAGGACAACTGGCTGTTCCCCGGTTGGGGCAGCCTGACCCAGGTGGACACGCGCGGCATCGACGCCGCCACCCAACTGGTGCGCGAAGCCCGCGATGCGCTGGCGGCCAGGGGCATCCAGTTGGAAGTGCTGGTGCTGCCCGACAAGACCCTGTTCTACCAGGACAAGCTGCCGGATGGTACCGCGCTGAGCGCCGAAGTCAAGAAGCGCTACCAGACCATCCAGGAAAAGCTCAAGGCCGCCGGCATCGCCACCATCGATGACGAAGCCGTGCTGCGCCGCCTGAAGGACAGCGGCCAGAACGTGTTCTATCGGACCGACCAACACTGGACCCAGGCCGCCGCCGATGCCACCGCCGAAGCCCTGGCCGAACGCATCAAGCAGGACGTGAAGACGCTGGCCGGCAAGCCCGGCAGCGGCATGCCGCTGGGCAGCGTAGTCAATGAACGCCGCTATGGCGACCTGGCCGAACTGTTCCTGACGCCCGAGCAGCGCAAGCAGGCCGGCCGCGAGACTTTCACCGTGCGCCGCCAGGCCGACAACCAGAGCTTGATCGACGACGCGCCCGCGCCGGTGCACGTGACCGGCCACAGCATGGTGCAACCCTACTTCGGCTTTCCGCAGAAACTCTCCAATGCGCTGGACCGTCCTGTTTCCGTGAACTGGAAGCCCGGCAACGTCGGGCAATGGATCGTGCTGCTGGAGTACCTGGAGTCGCCCGCCTTCAAGCAGAACAAACCGCAAGTGCTGGTGTGGCAGATGTTCGAGCCCACCTATGCGCAGGGCCCGGATGCCAAGGGCCTGTGGGACAACGCCTCCATCATGACCGTCGACACCTGGCGCGGCCGCATGAAGGCGGCGGTGGGAAAGTAGCGCCGTGGCCCAACCGGACAAGGCGGTAACGGCACCGGCGGAGCCCGGCCACCGGCGCAACGCGATCGTGATCGGCGTGCTGCTGGCGCTCGGCCTGGGCTGGGGCGCCTGGTGCCTGGCGCAAGCCAGGCTGCGCGCCGCCGACATCGCGCCCGCGGCGTGGCTGAACGGTTCTGCCGGCACCAGGCTGAACCAGTCGCTGAGCCTGCCGGCGCAGGCCGCGGTGAATACCTGGAACGCCTCGATCCGCTATCGCTTGCTAGGCGACCTGGGCGACCAGGTCGCCATGGGCTGTCCGCAATGGCTGTTCTACCGTGACGGCCTGCGGCCGCAGCCCGGGGTTCACGTCTTCGATGAGCGCCTGCGCCTGATGCGCCATTGGGTCGAACAACTGCGCCAGCGGCAGGTGCAGGTACTGGTGGTGGCCGTGCCCGACAAGTCGCGTATCGAGGCCGACCACCTGTGCGGCCAGACGGTCTCGCTGCCGATGCAACGCACGCTGGACGCCTGGCAGCAGGCGTTGCGCGCGCAGGGCGTGCCCTTTGTCGACCTGCGCGATGCCCTGACGCAGGCCGAGGCGCCGCGTTTCTTCCGCACCGACGTGCATATGAATGCCGCCGGCGCCCAGGCCGCCGCCGACCGCGTGGCGCAGGCCGCTTTGCCCCTGTTGGGCGGCCCCGGCAGCCAGGCCTTCAGGGTAGAACCGGCGGGCGCACCGCAACCGCGCATGGGCGACCTGATCGTGCTGGCCGGACTGGAACAGGCGCGCCCCGGGTGGCGTCCCGAGCTGGACCTGGCGGCGCCGCAGAAGATCGAACCGGTGCGCGGCGGCGGGCTGCTCGACGACACGCCACCGGTGGAAGTGATGTTGGCGGGCAGTTCCAACGGCCGCCGCAGCAACTTCGCCGAACGGCTGGGCATGGGGCTGGGCCGCGAGGTCTGGAACTTGAGCCTGGATGGCGGCCAGTTTTCCGGGGCCTTGCTGGTGGCGCTAAAGCAACGCGACCATTGGCCCCGAAGCCTGAAGCTGGTGATCTGGGAGTTTTCCGAAATGGCGCTGTCGCTGCCGCTGACCGACGACGAGAAATCCGTGCTGGCCCGACTGCCCTGACCCCAGATGCTATTCAACTCCTACCTGTTCCTGCTGATATTCCTGCCCGTCACGCTGGCCGTGTACTACGGCGCGGGGCGTCTCAACCTGCGGCTGGCGGCACTGTGGCTGTGCCTGACCTCATTCGTGTTCTATGGCTGGTGGAATCCACAATTCGTGGCGCTGCTGGCGGGGTCGATCGCTTTCAACTTCGTGGTCAGCCTGCTGATCCTGCACACGGCGGCCCGGCCAAAGCTGCAGGGACTGATCGTGGGCCTGGGCGTGGGCGCCGACCTGGCGCTGCTGTTCCACTACAAGTACTTCGCCACGCTGCTCAATTTCCTGACCGACCTGGGCATGACCAGTTCGACCATGGACGCGATCATCCTGCCGCTGGGCATTTCATTCTTCACGTTCACCCAGATCGGCTACCTGCTGGATTGCCGCGCCGGCGTGGTCAAGGAACGCAGCCTGCTCAGCTACGTGCTGTTCGTGACCTTCTTCCCGCACTTGATCGCCGGCCCGATCCTGCATCACAAAGAGATGATGCCGCAGTTCGCGCAGCCGGAAAACTACCGTTTCAAGGCCGAGAACCTGTCGGTCGGCGGCATGCTGTTCGTGATCGGCCTGGCCAAGAAGGTGCTGCTGGCGGACGGCATCGCGCCCTACGCGGATGCCGGCTTCGCCGCGCCGGGCGAACTGCAGTTCTGGGCCTCGTGGGGCGCCAGCCTGTGCTATGCGTTGCAACTCTATTTCGACTTCTCCGGCTATTCGGACATGGCGCTGGGCCTGGCCAAGATGTTCGGCATCCGCTTTCCGCTGAACTTCAACTCGCCCTACAAGGCCGGCAGCATCATCGAGTTCTGGGCGCGCTGGCACATGACGCTGACGCGCTACCTGACGGCCTACCTGTACTACCCGGTGGCCATGGCCATTTCAAAATGGCGCACCGACCGCAACCTGCCGGTCGGCGCCCAGGGAGTGGCCACAGTGGGCGGCTTCCTGGCCAGCATCGTCACGCCGACGCTGTTCACGATGGCGCTGGCGGGAGTCTGGCACGGCGCCGGCTTCCAGTTCCTGGTGTTCGGCCTGTTGCATGCCATGTACCTGTCGGTGAACCACGCCTGGCGCATCTTCGTGGTCGGCCGCAAGCCCGCGGCCGCCCGCAATCTGGGCGTGGTCAAGCGCGCCGCCTGCGTGCTGCTGACCTTTGTGGCGGTGCTGGTGGCGCAGGCCTTCTTTCGCGCGCACGGTGTCGGCGACGCCATGCTGCTGATGCAGGGCATGATCGGCCTGCGCGGCATGGAAACGCTGGACCTGGCCACCCACGTCAGCGGCCTGGCCTGGGGCGATGCCTGGCGGGTGCTGGTCGGCCACCACCTGCAGTTGATCTATGCTGTGGTGCTGCTGGGCATCGCCTGGTTCGCGCCGAACGCGCACCAGATCCTGGGCCGCTACTCGCCTGCGCTGTTCAAGCCCCAGGAAGCGCCCACGCCCTGGATGCGCTGGCGCCCCAACCTGGCCTGGCTGACGGTGATGCTGGCCCTGCTGTTCGTCTGCCTGGTGAACCTGCACAAGGAAACCCGGTTCCTCTATTTCCAATTCTGACCGCGGCGCGGTCTCGGAGCACGCTATGGACATCAACGACATCGAAGCCAAGGTCGCCGAACTCATCGAAGGCATCATCCTCACCAAGGTCGATTCCGATACCCTGCTGATCGAATCAGGCCTGGTGGACTCGCTGGCCGCCGTGGACGTGGCGCTGGCGGTGGAGCGCCAGTTCGGCTGCAAGATCCCGCCGACCGAGATCGACGTGCACCTGGAGTCCGTACACACGTTGGCGGAATTCATCGCGGAGCACGCGCGCGCCTGACGTTTCCCCGGGGGGCTGCAACATGCGTTTTGATTTCAATGCCTACGATTTCGCCGACACGGCCAGCGGCGCCGACGCCATCGCGGTGGTCGACGCGCAAGGCGCCCTCACCTGGGACGCGCTGCTGGCCGCCATCCGGGCCTGGGAACAGCAGGCACTGCGGGCGGGCGTCAGCGCCGGCGTGCCGCTGGTGATCTCGGGCCACAAGGAAGCCGCCTTTCTGGTGGCGATCCTGGGCTGCCTGCGGCTGCGCGTGCCGTTCGTGCCGGTCGATGTCATCAATCCGCCCGAGCGCATCGCCCGCATCGGCGACCTGGTGCGCGCCGGCCTGCGTTATGACGCACAGGCCGGCGCCTTCGCGCCCGGCTGCGCCAGCCCCGCGCCGTTGGCCGAGCAAGGTCTGGCCTACATCATGTTCACTTCTGGCAGCACCGGCGATCCCAAGGGCGTGCAGATCGGCCGCGAGAGCGTGACCCTGTTCGCCGGCTGGATCCGCGACTGCCTGAACCTGGGCCCGGCGCCGGCGTTCATGGACCAGATGCTGTTCAGCTTCGACTTCTCGCTCTTCAACTGGGTCGGCGCACTGGAACTGGGCGGCGCGTGCGTGCTGTGCCCGCGCGAAACCATCGCGCAACGCGATACCTTCGTGCGGTATCTGGCCGACAACCGCATCAATGTCTGGGCCTCGACCCCTTCGTTCGTGCGCCAGCAACTGTTCAATCCGGACTTCGACCAGGCCCACTTGCCGCTGTTGCGCGTGTTCGTATTCGGCGCCGAATCGCTCACCCCCACGCTGGCCGAGGAGCTGTGGCGGCGCTTTCCCGCCGTGCGCATCATCAACTCGTACGGCCCCACCGAGGCGACTTGCTCCACCACCTGGGTCGAGATCGATGCCGCCCTGCGCGGCGAAGCGCCCAATCCGTTCCCCGTCGGCCGCGCCAAGCCCTATGCGGGGGTCTTCATCGAGAACGGCGAGATCAGCATCGCCGGCGACCACGTCATGCGCGGCTATCTCAACCGACCTGACCTGAACGCCTCGCGCATGTTCACGCGCAATGGCAAGCGCGGCTACCGCAGCGGCGATCTGGGCGAGATCGATGCGCGCGGCCTGGTGACGTTCCGCGGCCGCATCGACGACCAGATCAAGCTGCACGGCTACCGCATCGAACTGGCCGAGATCGATGCCGCCATCGCCGCCCTGCCCGGCGCGCGCGCCGGGGCCACCGTGGCGCTGCGCCGGCCCGATGGCGCTATCATCCGGCTGATCGGCTTCGTCGAGCCGGCCGCGCCCGGCCCCGCCGGCCTGCAACCGCTGCCCGCGGCGCTCGACAACTGGAAAGCCGCGCTGGGCCACAAGCTGCCCCCTTACATGATCCCGTCCGAGCTGGTCGCCTGCCATCGCTTCCCGACCACCAGCACCGACAAGGCGGACCGCAAGCAACTCGAGCGCATGTATCTCGATGCCCGCCTCAGCAAGAAACCGGAGCCGCAAGCATGATCCGTCCCATTCATTTTCCCGCCCTGGCGCTGGCATTGGCCCTGCCGGGCGCCGCCGCCCAGGCCGAGGGCGTGTTCGCCCAGCTCTATGCCGCCCGCCCCCCCGCGGGCTCGTCATTCGTGCGGGTCGTCAATCCCGACACCGGCCCCGTGCGCGTGCAGATCGCCAACGGTCCGTCTCAGGAAATCGGCCCGACCCAACCGGCCACCACCTACGCCATTGTCAAGGGCAGCCAGCGATTCGATCTGCTGATCGACGGCAAGCCGGCGGCCAGCCTGCAGGTCAAACCCGACACCTTCACCACCCTGGTGGTGCGCCGCGACGGTGTCAACGTCACCTACTCCGCCATCGATGACAGCAACGGCACGCAGGACGCGCTCAAGGCCGAGCTGCGCTTCTACAACCTGGCGGCCGATTGCCCCGGCGCCAGGCTCGAAGTCAGCCCCACCGGGCCCACGCTGTTCCAGGACGTCAAGCCGGGCGCCTCGGCGGCGCGCGCCATCAACCCGGTCAGCGCCACGCTGGCGGCCGGTTGCGGCACGGTGCTGTCGCCCTCGCTGGCGCTGCCGGCCCTGCAGCCCGGCGACCACTACAGCCTGTTCCTCACCGGCAGCGCCACCGCGCCCAACCTGCGCGGCCAGGCCAGCGCCACGGACCCCTATAGCAAGTAAGGAGGCCGCATGCGCCGCGTGTTCCGGGACGACCACGAACTCTTTCGCGATCAGGTGCGGCGCTTCGTCGCCGAAGAGATCGCACCGCACTACGCCGGCTGGGAAAAGGCCGGACTCGTGCCGCGCGCATTGTGGCGCCGCGCCGGCGAAGAAGGCCTGCTCAACTGCGCGCTGCCCGAACCCTACGGGCTCGGCGGCGACTTCGGCCATGCCGCGGTGGTGATCGAGGAACTGGCGCGCGCCAATTTCCTGGGCATCGGCTTCTCGATCCATTCCGACATGGTTGCCCCATACCTGGACGCCTTCGGCACCTCCGCGCAGAAAGAGCGCTGGCTGCCCGCCATGACGCGCGGGGAAATCATCGGCGCCATCGCCCTGACCGAACCGGGCGCGGGCAGCGACCTGAAGGCGGTGCGCACGCGCGCCCGCCGCGATGGCGATCACTACATCCTGAACGGCCAGAAGACCTTCATTACCAACGGCGTCAACGCCGGTCTGGCGATCGTGCTGGCCAGCACCGACCCCGACCTCGGCGCGCGCGGCCTGTCGCTGTTCTGCATCGAGGAGAACCTGCCCGGCTACACCAAGGGCGCGGCACTGGACAAGATCGGCCAGCACTGCCAGGACACCTGCGAACTGTACTTCGATGACGTGCGCCTGCCAGCCGATTGCCTGCTGGGCCAGGAGAATGGCGCCTTCGAATACCTGACGCAGGAACTCGCGCGCGAACGCCTGGCGATCGCACTGCGCGCCGGCGCCTCGCTCGAGGGCATGCTGGACGAGGCGGCCGAATACACCCGCAACCGCAAGGTATTCGGCCGCCGGGTGTTCGACTACCAGAACTCGCGCTTCAAGCTGGCCAGCGCGCGCGCCCAGAGCGCCATGCTGCGGGTGTTCCTGGACGATTGCCTGGCGCGCCACATGGCGGGTGAACTCGACGCCACCAGCGCCGCCATCGCCAAGCTCAACGCCACCGAAATGCAGGGCGCGGTGCTGGACGACCTGCTGCAACTGTACGGCGGCTATGGCTACATGGCCGAGTACGGCATCGGCCGCGCCTGGGTCGATGCGCGCGCGCTGCGCATCTTCGGCGGCACCAGCGAAATCATGCGGGAGATCATCGGCCGCAGCTTTCTCTGAAGACCCGCGGGCTCAGACGCGCGCCGCCATCCAGGCATCCCTGAGCGCGCGGGCCTCGGGCGTATCGCCGATCACCCAGGGGTCCATCGTGAATGCCACGACGCGCTTGGCGCCATAACCGCGCGCCACGTCCCACTGCTGCTTGACCCGGCCGAAATCGGCTGAACGCGCCTTGAACGTGGTGCCGTCCGTGCTGCCCGAGGGCAGTTCCTCGAACAACTCCATGATCAGGTCGAACGGGGCGCGGCGCTTGAGCAGCATGTCGTGCAGCGGTTCCAGCGCCCGGTAGTTGGCCAGGCCCGCCACGCCCACGCCGTCCTGGATCATGGGGTGGATGCTTACCGCGTCCAGCACCCGCGACCATAGCTGCATCAGCGAGCCGTCGCCGCCGAGCCGGCTGTGGTAGGTCGAAATGGACGGAATGCGATGGCAACTGGCCAGCGAGGCGCGGGTGAAAGCGTCCAGCCACGGCACCAGCAACGCCTGGCGTTCGGGCCGGGCCCAGTTGTATTGCTCAAGCTCGTACGGCACGTACCAGCCGCGGAAATTGCGGCGCTTGGGCCAGGCGGCGGCGCGCATGTAGGCCACCCCGCGGTCGCGGGTATGGTCCAGGTAGGCGGCCAGCGCCGTGTCGTCGGACGCGGCCAGCATGTTCCACCAGCGCTGGTCATAGGGCAGGCCCACGTGCACGCCCAGGCCGTTGCGGTCCGCTTCCTCGAAGATGATGTCCAGCATCGATGGCGGCGCCATCCAGTCATCCGGCCGGCCGCCTTCCAGGCCGACCCACTGCAGGAACAGCTCGCGGCAGCCCAGTTGGCGATAGGCGGCAAAGCGGCGGCGCCATTCGGCGCGCGTCAGGTCCAGGTGGCTGAGCCAGAGTTGCAGGAACGTCGCGTTCAGCGAGATCGGCGGCGCACAGGCCGCCAGCGGCATGAGGGCGCCCAGCGCCGCCGCCTGCAGCAGACGGCGGCGCGCGGAGGATTGGAGGCGTGGGCGGGTCAGGAAGAGAACCCTTGCCGGGATCAGCCGCGATTGCCGAGCAGGCCCGACAGCGAGGCCAGCAGGTCGGTCGGGTTGAAGGACTGGCCCGGCTGGACGGCGCCTTCGGGCGTGGCCTTATCAATCAACTGCGGCAGCAGCGAGGACAGCGAACCCAGCACTGAACCGGTGTCCTGACCGGTCTTGGCGGCCAGCTCATTGACCACGCCCGGATCCAGCACCTGGCCGAGCTGGTCGGCGCTGACCGGCAGGTTCTGACCCTTGCCGATCCACGATGCGACGATTTCGCCCAGGCCCCCCTGCTGGAAGCTGGCGATCAGGCCCGACAGGCCGCCCGGGTATTTGTTCAGTTGTTCGATCAAGGCCGGCAGCAACGAGGCCGAGCCCCCCTGCTGACCACCGCCAGCCATCGAGGCCAAAGTATCCAATAGACTCATCGCCGTACTCCAGGAAAATCGGAAATCCAGTATAGGCCCATGGCGCCGCACATTCCGCCATCCGACGGATACCGCCCCCCGATCTTTGCAAAACTTGTCGTTTGCCGTGGACCGCCCACCGCCTCAGCCCGCGCCGCGCAACGCCCGCAATGCCTTCTGGCCGGCGCGGCCGTCGGCGGGCAGGCCCAGCGCTCGCTGCGCCGCGCGCAAGGCCTCGCGGGTGCGTTCACCGATCATGCCATCGGGTTCGCCCGGTTCATAGCCACGGGCAATCAGCAGCCGCTGCAGCTCGCGCCGCTCGGCCCGCGACAGGCCCGGATCGTCGGTCGGCCAGGCCCGCGCGAGCGGCCCACCGCCGCGCAGGCGGTCGGACAGGTGCGCGATCGCCAGCGCGTAGCTCTCGGCGGCGTTGTACGAGTAAAGCGCGTCGAAGTTGCGCGTCACCAGGAAAGCCGGCCCCTGGGGGCCGGCCGGCAGCAGCAGGCCGGCCGCGGTATCGCCCGGCGGCAGCGGCGTGCCGTCGGCGCGCGTCACGCCCTGGCCGCGCCAGAACGCCAGCGGGCGCTTGTTCTTGCGCCCCGCGCCCGCGGTGCTCAGGCCGGACGGCAGCCTGACCTCGTAGCCCCAGTCCAGCCCGCTCTTCCAACCGGCGCGCTTGAGGAAATTGGCCGTGGACGCCAGCGCGTCCGGCACGCTGTCGATCAGATCGCGCCGGCCGTCGCCGTCGAAATCCACCGCCAGCCGCAGATAGGTCGACGGCATGAACTGGGTCTGGCCAAAGGCACCGGCCCACGAGCCCTTGAGCTTGTCCGGATCGATATGCTCGTCCTGGATGATCTTGAGCGTGGCGTAGAACTCGCCGCGGAAATACGCCTGGCGGCGGCCGAAGCACGACAGCGTCGACAACGACGTCAGCAGCGGCCGTCCGCCCAGGGTACGGCCGTAGTTGCTCTCGACGCCCCACACCGCCGCTATGGTGGCGGGATCCACGCCATAGCGCGAGGCGGCGCGATCGAGCTCGGCGCGCCAGCGCGCGATGCCGTCCTTGCCGTCGGCGACACGCTCGTCGTCGACCAGGGCCGCCATGTAATCCCAGATCGGCGTCTTGAATTCGGGCTGGGCATCGAGCAGGCCGATCACCGCCATGTCGGGCGCCAGGTTGGCGGTGTGCCTGTCGAACGTGGCGCCAGACACGCCGGCCCTGGCCGCGGGCGCGCGCAGGCCCGCCAGGCAGGTCGCGAAGGCGTCCGCGGCCTGCGCGGCGCCGCTGGACAGCGCCAGGGCGAAGGCCGCCAGGGACGCGGCGTAGCGGATCTTCATGTCGTGGAGGTTCCTGTGGAGGGATCGGCCGCGTCGCCTTGCAGGCGCCGTTGCCAGTCTTCGACCTGGCCCAGTCTGGCGCGCTTCTCGAACAGCGCGCGCCAGTTGGGCGACAGCGCCGGCAGCGCGGCCAGCTCGGTCAGCGTGGGCACGTCCAGCACCCGGCGGTTGAGAATGTCCTGGACGCGGGCCAGCGTCCATTGGGGATAGGGCCGGTCACGCAGCGACAGCGTATCGCCCGGCGCCAGCCAGCCCTCGCGCAGCACGCGGTAGTACCAGCCGGTCCTGCCGCTGGCCTGCACCCGGGCCGACATGCCGGCCTGGTCGAAACGGTGGTTCAGCTTCCAGCACGGCTGGCGCGCCTGCGACACCTGGATCAGGGCCTGGCCCACGGCATAGGTGTCGCCGACGCAGACGTCGTGTTCGGTCATGCCCGTGGTGGAGAGATTCTCGCCAAACGCGCCCGGCGCACGCAGCACGGCGCGTTCGCCCAGGTCGCGCAGCCAGGCCGCATAGTGTTCGCGCGCATAGTGGTGCAGCGCCTTCTCGGGGCCGCCATGGAAGCGGTGGTCGGCCTGTTCATCGCCGCGCAGCCCGTGCGCGCCGAGCCACAGCGGCGCGGCCACCGGATGCTTGTCGATGCCGCTGCCGCGGCCGGAATCGCCCAGCGGGCGCACCACGCCCGTCAGCAACGCGTCGATGACGATTTCCATGCGTGCGTCCTCAGTCCGCCTGCAGCGCGGCCAGTTCGGCCTCGTCGAAGCCGGCGGCGCGCCGCGCCTGCAGGTTGAAGGGGCCGCGCAGGCGCGGCGCCTTGTAGCGCGCGGCCAGTTCGGCATAGCAGGCCACGGGCTCCCTGCCCTGCTCGGCGCAGAGATGCTTGTACCAATGGTTGCCGATCGCCACATGGCCGATCTCGTCGCGCAGGATGATGTCGACAATGGCCGCGCTCTGGGCGTCACCGGCCCCCGCCAGCTTGTTTCGGATCAACGGCGAAGCATCCAGCCCGCGCGCCTCCAGCGTGCGCGGCACCAGCGCCAGCCGCGCCAGCAGGTCGTCACCGGTGCGCTCGGCCATTTCCCACAAGCCGTTGTGGCCGGGGAAATCGCCATAGGCGTAGCCCAGGTCGGCCAGGCGCCGGTTCAGCAGTTCGAAATGGCTGGCCTCTTCATGCGCCACGCGCAACCAGTCGCGGTAGAAGGCATCCGGCATCCCCGCGAAGCGCCAGAGAATATCCAGCGCCAGGTTGACCGCGTTGAACTCGATATGCGCCAGGGCGTGCAGCAGCGCGGCGCGGCCCTCGAGCGTGGCCATGGAACGCTGCGGCACCTCGGCCGGCGATACCAGCGAGGGTACGGCGGGCCGCCCCGGCAGGGCGGTATGCGCAACATAGCGCCGCGCGCCATCCAGCGGCGCATCGGCGCCGATGGCGCGCACCCGCGCCAGCTTGTCCGCCCAGCCGGTGGCGGCCAGCGCTTGCAGCGCCTGCGCCCGCAGGCAGGCCGCGCCGCCGTCCGGGCCGCTCCCGCCCGGGGAAAGGATCGAATTGCTGTCCATGAGAATTTCCGCTGCGTGGCGACCCCGCGCCGCCCGCAAGACAATAACCCTGCGCACTCATCGGGCGCGGTGCGCCACGCGCCAACGAAGACTTTATCATTCGTCCATGGATTCGCCGCTCCGCCTGACCATCGAGACCGACCTTGCCCGCGTCGACGCCCGCCAGTGGGACGCGCTGGCCGGCGACCAGCCGTTCCTGCGGCACGCCTTCCTGCACGCCCTGCACGACAGCGGCTGCGTGGCGCCGCGCACCGGCTGGTCGCCGCACTACCTGATGCTGTGGCGCGGCGCGGCGCTGGCCGGCGCCGTGCCGCTCTACCTGAAATCGCATTCGCGCGGCGAGTACGTCTTCGACTACGCCTGGGCCGACGCCTTCGAGCGCCATGGCCTGCGCTATTACCCCAAGCTGCTGGCGGCGGTGCCGTTCACCCCGGTTTCAGGCCCGCGCCTGTTGGCCGCCGGCGACGAAGACCGCGATACGCTGGTGCGCGGGCTGGTGGCCTTCGCCGAAGAGATCCAGGTGTCGTCGCTGCACTTGCTGTTTCCCGCCGCGGCCGACCTGCGCGCCTTGCGCGAGGCCGGCTTCATGGTGCGCGAGAGCGTGCAGTTCCACTGGACCAATCCGGGCTACGCCGACTTCGACGCCTTCCTGGCCACGATGAGCCACGACAAGCGCAAGAAGATCCGCCAGGACCGCAAGAAGGTGGCGCAGGCCGGGCTGGCGTTCCGCTGGCTGCGCGGCGCGCAGATCGACGCGTCCGACCTGGATTTTTTTTATCAGTGCTACTGCCATACCTACTTCAACCACGGCAACCCGCCCTACCTGAGCCGCGAATTCTTCCTGCGCGCCTATCGCGACCAGCCAGACGCCTTCGTGCTCATCATGGCCGAGCGCAACGGCCAGCCGGTGGCCGCGGCCCTGAATCTGGCGGGCGGCGACACGCTGTACGGGCGCTATTGGGGCGCGATGGAATACGTGCCCGGGCTGCATTTCGAAACCTGCTACCTGCAGGCCATCGCCTACTGCATCGCCCATGGCATGGCCCGCTTCGAGGGTGGCGCGCAAGGGGAACACAAGATGGCGCGCGGACTGCTGCCTACCCCCACCTGGTCGGCACACTGGGTGGCCGACGCGCGCTTCGCCGCCGCGATCCAGCACTTTCTCGATGAGGAAACCGCCGCGGTGGATGACTACCTGGGCGAACTCGAGGCCCACACGCCGTTCAAGCGCGCGGCCTCGGACTGAGCGGTCAGAGGAAGCGATCCAGCAGCTTGCGGCTGTGCCTGTCGAGCGACAGGATATCGCGCACCAGGTAGAAGATGCCGTGGCTGTCGGCGATCAGCAGCGTCTGCGGCCCCAGGCGGCGGATGTCCTCCTCGCCGCGCAGCGTGAATCGGGTCGGGCCTCTGTCGGTTTCCACACTCCAGACACTGGGCGTGGCGAAGGTGGACACACTGGCCAGCTTGCGGATCTCGGGCATGAACTCGCGGCCGGCCAGCTCTTCCTCGATCAGCGCGCGTTGGGCGGCGGGCACCTCCGCCAACCGTTCGATCCACAGCAATTCACGGCCTTCACCTGTGACCAGCGACAACCCGCGGTCGGCTTCGCTGATGGGAAACGCGCGCACCGGAATCACGCCTTCGTGCGCGATGCCATCTGCACCCTCGAACACCAGGCGCCCGAAGGCATTGCGTCGCAACTGGAAAACGGGAAGCGTCATGACGGTCATCTCGCTCAGGCCACGGCGGCCATGTCTTCGCTGCCGGAGGCCTGCGCGTCGGCCTCGTTCTGGCGCGCCTGCGCCTGGTACAGCCGGTAGTAGGCGCCCTCTCGCGCCATCAGTTCCTCGTGCGGCCCCTGCTCGACGATCTGGCCGCGATCCAGCACCACCAGCCGGTCGGCCTTGCGCAAGGTGCTCAGGCGGTGGGCGATGGCGATGGTGGTGCGGCCGCGCACCAGGTTGTCGAGCGCCTTCTGGATTTCCTTTTCGGTGGTGGTGTCCACCGACGAAGTGGCTTCGTCCAGGATCAGGATGCGCGGATCGATCAGCAGCGCGCGCGCGATCGAGATGCGCTGGCGCTCGCCGCCGGACAGCGCCTGGCCGCGCTCGCCGACCAGCGAGTCGTAGCCGTGCGGCAGGCGCAGGATGAATTCATGGGCGTGGGCGGCACGGGCCGCGGCCACGATCTCGTCGCGGGTGGCGTCCGGCTTGCCATAGGCGATGTTCTCGGCGATGGTGCCGAAGAACAGGAAAGGTTCCTGCAGCACCAGCCCGATGTTGCGACGGTAATCCGCCACCCGCACCGAGCGGATGTCGGCGCCGTCCACCAGGATCGCGCCTTCCGACACATCGTAGAAGCGGCATATCAGATTGATCAGCGTGCTCTTGCCCGACCCGCTGTGGCCCACCAGGCCGATCATCTCGCCGGGCGCGATGCTCAGGTCCAGGCCGCGGATGACCTGGCGGTTGCCATAGCGGAAGCCGACGTCGCGCAATTCGATGCGGCCGTTGATCTGCGGCAGCCTGGCCGGGTTCTGCGGCTCCGGCACGCTCGACACATGATCCAGGATGTCGAAGATGCGCTTGGCGCCGGCGGCGGCCTTCTGAGTCACCGACACGATGCGGCTCATCGAATCCAGCCGCGTGTAGAAGCGCCCGATGTACGCCAGGAACGCAGCCAGCACCCCCACCGTGATCTGCTTCTGCGAGACCTGCCAGATGCCGAAGATCCACACCACCAGCAATCCCACCTCGGTCAACAGGGTGACCGTGGGCGAGAACAGCGACCAGGTGGTATTGACGCGGTCGTTCACTTCCAGGTTGCGGTTGTTGGCCTCGCGGAAACGCGCCACTTCGCGCTTTTCCTGGGCGAAGGCCTTGACCACGCGGATGCCGGGAATGGTGTCGGCCAGCACGTTGGTGATTTCCGACCAGATCCGATCGACCTTCTCGAAGCCATGGCGCAGGCGATCGCGCACCGCGTGGATCATCCAGATGATGAACGGCAGCGGCACCAGCGTGACCAGCGCCAGCCAGGGATTGATCGACACCAGGATCACCGCGGTCATGGTGATCATCAGGATGTCGTTGGCGAAGTCCAGCAGGTGCAGCGACAGGAAAACGCAGATGCGGTCGGTCTCGCTGCCGATGCGGGAGATCAGGTCGCCCGTGCGCTTGCCGCCGAAATATTCCAGCGACAACTGCTGCAGGTGTTCGTAGGTCGTGGTGCGCAGGTCAGCCCCGATGCGCTCGCTGACCCAGGCCAGGATATAGGTGCGGGCCCAGCCCAGCCCCCACGCCAGGAACGCGGACGCGAGCAGCCCGCCCAGGTACAGGCGGACCTTGTCGTAATCGATGGGCGCGCCGTTCTGGAACGGAATCAGCACGTCGTCCATCAGCGGCATGGTCAGGTAGGGCGGCACCAGGGTCGCCGCCGTGCCCAGCAGGGTCAGCAGGAAACCGGCCAGCAGCGGGCCGCGGTACGGCCGCGCGAAGCGCCACAGGCGCAGCAGCGCCCAGGTCGAGGACGGCGCCGCCTGTTCCTGGTTGCACGCCGCACACTCCTCCTGCCCGGCCGGGATGGCGTTGTTGCAGATGGTGCACTGGCGCTCGCCCGGCGCCGCTGCCGGCCGGCCCGACAGGCGGATGGCTTGCTGCGCCTCGAACTGGCCCAGCAGCCGCAGTGCGGCCGGATTGCAGGCCAGGGTGAAGCGCCAGATGCCCAGGCGGGCGGCGTCATCGTGCAATTCCAGTACGGCGGCGCCGGCGTGGTCGGACAGATTAAGGGACAGTTGAGGGCCGTAGCACCAGCTTTCCCAGGCGGTATCGGCCGGATTGCGTGCGATCAGGCGGCGGTCGGTCACGGCCACCAGTCCCGGGCGGAACTTCAGGCGCTGGTCCAGGTCTATCTCGAGCCAGGCCAGCAGGGTTTCGCCCTGCGCCAGTTCCGCGCGGAATTCATCCCGCCAACGGGCAGGAAAGGCTTCGGCCAGGCCGGAAAGCAGGTGTGGTTTTTTCATTGGAACGCATACCGGGCCAGGACTCTGCCCTACAAGGCGGCGACGGCTTTCCGGCCCCAGGCCGGAAACGTGTCCCTTCCTTACAACACAACGAGTTCACGCCTTTGAAGGCGTCGTATAGTATCAGCCGATTTTTCTAATTAGGAATATCTGGGATCCCCCACTCGTTGGCATTATTCTTAAGGCGCAACCCCAATAAATCCGCGGTCTTGCACAGGGGCGTCCGCGCGTGCCAACCTGCTTCTCAAGTAAATTAAAACATGAAAAAGAAAGACATTGAATTTCTCGATGTCGTGGCTTTGCGCGGCCCGAACATTTGGACGTACCGTCCGGTACTTGAGGCATGGGTGGACATCGGCGAACTGGAGGACTCCCCCTCCAACACGATCCCGGGCTTCTACGAGCGCCTGACCGCCTGGCTGCCGACCCTGATCGAGCACCGCTGCAGCCCGGGCGTGCGCGGCGGCTTCCTGGCCCGCGTCAAGGAAGGCACCTGGCCCGGCCACATTCTTGAACATGTCACCCTCGAACTGCAAAACCTGGCCGGCCTGCGCGGCGGTTTCGGCAAGGCCCGCGAAACCTCCACGCGTGGCGTCTACAAGGTCGTGGTGCGCGCCTGGCAGGAACAGGTTACCCGCGCGGCGCTGAACGAAGGCCGCGACCTGGTCATGGCCGCCATCGAAGACCGTCCGTTCGACGTCGAGGCCACCGTGGCGCGCCTGCGCCGGCTGGTCGACCAGCACTGCCTGGGTCCCAGCACCGCCTGCATCGTCGATGCCGCCGACGACCGCGACATCCCTTACATCCGCCTGTTCGAGGGCAACCTGGTGCAGTTCGGCTACGGCTCGCGCCAGCGCCGCATCTGGACAGCCGAAACCGACCGCACCAGCGCCATCGCCGAAGGCATTTCGCGCGACAAGGACCTGACCAAGGAACTGCTTTCGACCTGCGGCGTGCCCGTCCCCGAGGGCCGCCTGGTCGACAATGAGGACGACGCCTGGTCGGCCGCCGAAGACATCGGCCTGCCGGTCGTGGTCAAGCCTTATGACGGCAACCACGGCCGCGGCGTATTCACCAACCTGACTACGCGCGAGGAAGTGGTATCGGCCTACCGCGTCGCGGTGGAAGAAGGCAGCGGTGTCATCGTCGAGCGCTTCGTGCTGGGTAACGAACACCGCCTGCTGGTGGTCGGCAACCGCATGGTGGCCGCCGCCGCCGGCGAGCCGGCCTGGGTCACCGGCGACGGCAAGTCCACCATCACCGAACTGATCGACAGCCAGATCAACACCGACCCGCGCCGTGGCCGCACCGAAAACCATCCGCTCAATCCGGTGCGGCTGGATTCGGCCGCGCGCCTCGAGATCGCCCGCCAGGGCCTGTCGGAAGACAGCGTGCCGGCCGACGGCCAGCGCGTGCTGGTGCAGCGCAGCGGCAACGTCGCCTTCGACGTCACCGACCGCGTGCACCCCAGCGTCGCCGCCACCGTGACCCTGGCCGCCCGCATCGTCGGCCTGGACATCGCCGGCGTCGACCTGGTGGCCGAGGACATCTCGCGCCCGCTGGACGAACAGCGCGGCGCTATTGTCGAAGTCAATGCCGGCCCCGGGCTGCTGATGCATTTGAAGCCAGCCGACGGCCCCCCGCGTCCGGTTGGCCGCGCCATCGTCGACCATCTGTTTCCCGAAGGCGATGCCGGCCGCATCCCCATCGTCGGCGTCACCGGCACCAACGGCAAGACTGTGGTCGCGCGCCTGGTGGCGCGCCTGCTGCACCTGTCTGGCAAGCGCACCGGCCTGGCCTGCAGCGAAGGCCTGTATCTCGACCGCCGGCTAGTACAGAAAGGCGACCGCGCCGATTTCGCGTCCGGCACCCGCGTGCTGATGAACCGCAACGTCGACGCCGCCGTCATCGAGAACGACAGCGGCGTGATCCTGGGCCAGGGCCTGGCCTATGACCGCTGCCAGGTGGGCGTGGTCACCAACATCGACGACGCCGACCACCTCGGCGACTTCGACATCAACGAAACCGAACGCATGTTCAATGTGTTCCGCACCCAGGTCGACGTGGTGCTGCCGACCGGCGCCGCCGTGCTCAACGCGCGCGACGCGCGCGTGGTGGAAATGGCCGAACTGTGCGACGGCGCCGTGATCTTCTTCGGCATCGAACCGGCCCTGCCCGCCATCACCGCGCACCTGCAGCAGGAAGGCCGCGCCGTGTTCGTGCGCGATGGCGCCATCGTCCTGGCGCAAGGCGCGCATGAAGAACGCCTGGCCGACGTCGCCGCGATCCCGCTGACACATGGCGGCCGCGTGGCCTTTCAGGTCGAGAACGTGCTGGCCGCGGTCGGCGCCGCCTGGGCGCTGGACATCCCGGTCGAACTGATCCGCGCCGGCATCGAGACCTTCGACATCGATCAGGCCGACGCGCCCTGGCAGTTCACGCTGTTCGAACGCAATGGCAGCACCGTGGTGGTGGACGACGTCCACAACGCCTCCGCGCTGCGTCCGCTGATCACCGCCATCGACCAGTTCCCGTCGACCACCCGCGCCGCCGTCTATTCCGCCGGCGCCGACCGCCGCGACGTGGACCTGATCGAACAGGGCAAGCTGCTGGGCGATGCCTTCGACCGCGTCGTGCTGTACGACGACACCACCGTCACCAGCAAGCGCCCCGCCGGACAGGCGCGCGCGCTGCTGCGCCAGGGGCTGGAGCAAGGCAGCCGCGTCAGGCAGATCATCGACGAGCCGGACCACGGCAAGGCCATCGAGAGCCAGCTTTCCGGTATCGCCGCGGGCGACTTCGTGCTGCTGCAATCCGACGAAGCCTTCTCCGGGCCCACCATCGATCTCGTCCGCCGCTGGATCCAGCAACACTGACATCATCGCGCGCGCCACGGCCACCGCCGCCGGCGCGCGCAAGCTAGACAGGAATACCTGCCATGGAAGTTTCCCGTATCCGAGCGCTGCGCGGCCCCAATCTGTGGAGCAAGAACACCGCGATCGAAGCCATCGTGTCGTGCGCCGACGCCGAATGCTCGATCGACAGCCTGCCCGACTTCGAAGCCCGCCTGCGCGCGCGCCTGCCCCAGACCGGCCTGCTGCGCCCCGAGGGCCACCAGGGCGCGGTCTCCATCGCGCACGTGCTGCAGATCGTCGCGTTGACGCTGCAGGCCTACGCCGGCTGCCCCGTCACCTTCGGCCGCGCCTCGTCCACCATCGAACCCGGCGTGTTCCAGGTGGTGGTGGAATACAGCGAAGAAGAAGTCGGCCGTCTCGCCATGGATCTGGCGCAGCAGCTGGTGCAGGCCGCGCTGGACGACACGCCGTTCGACCTGGCCGACGCCCTCAAGCGCCTGCGCGAACTGGACGAAGACGTGCGCCTGGGCCCCAGCACCGGCGCCATCGTCAATGCCGCCACCGCCCGCAACATTCCGTACCGCCGCCTGACGCAAGGCAGCATGGTGCAGTTTGGCTGGGGCAGCAGGCAACGCCGCATCCAGGCCGCCGAGACCGACCTGACCAGCGCCATCTCCGAATCGATCGCGCAGGACAAGGACCTGACCAAGATGCTGCTGGACGCCGCCGGCGTGCCGGTGCCGCTGGGCCGCTCGGTCACCACCGCCGAAGACGCCTGGGCCGCGGCCCAGGAACTGGGCGGCCCGGTGGTGGTCAAGCCGCGCGATGGCAGCCAGGGACGCGGAGTGGCGGTCAATATCGAGACGCGCGAGCGCGTGATCCAGGCTTTTGAAGTGGCCGAGGAAATCAGTTCCGAAGTCATCGTCGAGCGCTACATTCCCGGCCACGACTTCCGCCTGCTGGTGGTGGGCGGCGCGCTGGTCGCGGCCTCGCGCCGCGATCCGCCGCAGGTCACCGGCGACGGCGTGCACACCATCCGCCAACTGGTCGAGCAGGTCAACGCCGACCCCTTGCGTGGCGACGGCCACGCCACCTCGCTGACCAAGATCCGCTTCGACGACATCGCGCTCGCGACGCTGAAAAAACAAGGCTTCGATGCCGAGTCCGTGCCCGCGCCGGGCACCCTGATCTTCCTGCGCAACAACGCCAATCTCAGCACGGGCGGATCGGCCACCGACGTCACCGACGAAGTCCATCCGGAGATGGCGGCGCGCGCCGTTTCGGCCGCGCGCATGATCGGCCTGGACATCTGCGGCGTCGACGTGGTGGCCGAGAGCGTGCACTACCCGCTCGAAGAGCAGAACGGCGGCGTGGTCGAAGTCAACGCCGCGCCCGGTCTGCGCATGCACCTGAACCCCTCGTTCGGCAAGGGCCGCGCGGTGGGCGAAGCCATCATCGCCAACATGTTCGCCGATGGCGAGGATGGCCGCATTCCGCTGGTGGCGGTGGCTGGCACCAACGGCAAGACCACCACGGTGCGCCTGACCGCGCACATCCTCGGCGCTGCCGGCAACCGCGTCGGCATGACCAACTCCGACGGCGTCTACGTCGACAACCTGCGCATCGACACCGGCGACTGCAGCGGCCCGCGCAGCGCCCGCAGCGTGCTGATGCATCCGGACGTCGATGCGGCGGTGTTCGAAACCGCGCGGGGCGGCATCCTGCGCGAAGGCCTCGCCTTCGACCGCTGCAACGTCGCCATCGTCACCAACATCGGCATGGGCGATCACCTCGGCCTGGGCTACATCAGCACCGTCGAGGATCTGGCCGTGGTCAAGCGCGTCATCGTGCAACACGTGCATCCCGGCGGCACCGCCGTGCTCAACGCCGCCGACCCCATTGTGGCGGAGATGGCCTCAAGCTGCCCGGGTTCAGTCACCTACTTCGCCGAGGATCGCAACCATCCGATCATGGCGACGCACCGGGCCCAGGGCCTGCGCGTCGTCTACCGTGATGGCGACGCCATCGTCGCGGCCCAGGGCAGCGAGGAAACCCGTTTCCCGCTGGCCGAGATCCCGCTCACGCGCAATGGCACCATCGTCTTCCAGGTCGAAAACGCCATGGCCTCGATCGCCGCGGCCTGGGCGCTGGGCCTGGACTGGAGCATCGTCCGCCGCGGCCTGGCGACCTTCGTCAACGACGCCCAGACCGCGCCGGGCCGCTTCAACGTGTTCGATTACCGCGGCGCCACCGTGATCGCCGACTACGGCCACAACCCCGATGCGATCCAGGCCCTGGTGCGCGCGGTCGATGCCATGCCCGCCAAGCGCCGCTCGGTGGTCATCAGCGGCGCCGGCGATCGGCGCGATGAAGACATCCGCATGCAGACCGAGATCCTCGGCGAAGCCTTCGACGACGTGCTGCTGTACCAGGACCAATGCCAGCGCGGCCGCGCCGACGGCGAAGTGCTGGCGCTGCTGCAGCAAGGCCTGATCAACGCCAGCCGCGCCCGCCACATCGAAGAGATCCACGGCGAATTCCTGGCGATCGACAAGGCATTGGCGCGCCTGAATGCGGGCGATCTCTGCCTGATCCTGGTCGACCAGGTGGAAGAGGCCCTGGCGCACATTGCCCGCCGCATCGGCGAAGCCTGACGCCGCGCGGCGTCGCAGCACAAGCAAAAGGGGCGCCCAGCGCCCCTTTTGCTTGTGCGCCGCGACAGCCTAACCACGCAAGACCGTGTCCGGCGCGGCGGCCTGATACCGGTCCGTCACGTGCGTGCAACCCAACGTCGCCATGGCGGCCAGCGTCAGCAGGATCGTGCCGAGGATTCGTTGCGTCATACCTGTCCTTTTTCGAGTGATGTCGACGATCACGCCAACCGCCAGGCGGTATCCGGCACAAGTTCCGACTATATCGCCGCGCCGGTTGCGCATCCAGCGCGCCGACGCCGACCCACTCGCCCGCGCCCTTGCGCCATTGGCGTGTAGACCCCGTTACCAGCCCCGCTCAAATCGGGACAATAGGTTGCTCAAATGTAACTCTCGCCCTTGGTACGCCTGCGCTACCGGCCGTCGAAAGACGGCCGATTTGACTCGTCCCCGGCAGTTACATTTACCCACAGCGTTCTTTGACAGGCCTCGCGGCCGACCTGTACCTTGAACTCAAGCTGATCAGTGCCCAACTCAACCGCGAACGCAGCAGCTTATCGGCCATAAGCCCGCAGCGTCCGCCACAACGAAGAGAGGTCACCATGAACAACGACATCATTGCTGGCAAGTGGAAGCAACTTACCGGTAAGGCCAAAGCGGCCTGGGGTGAACTCACCGACGACGAGTTGACCCGTACCGAAGGCAACGCCGAACGCCTCGCTGGCCTGATCCAGGAGCGCTACGGCAAGACCAAGGAACAGGCGGAAAAGGAAGTGCGCGATTTCTTCGATCGCAACCCCTGATCCCGAGCCACCAGGAGAAGCCGACATGTTGCACTACGCCGTAGTTTTCTTCGTCATTGCGATCATCGCGGCAGTCCTGGGCTTCGGCGGCATCGCCGCCGGCGCCGCGGGCATCGCCAAGATCCTGTTCTTCGTCTTCCTGGTTCTGGCGCTGCTGTCCATTCTGGGCGGCGCTTTCCGCAAGAAATAGAAGAACATCGCACCCAAAGAACTTTCGCTTAGCCGTTGCGTCACAAACGCGCTGAACCACACACAAGGAGCACAACTATGGAATTTCGCAAGCTGATCGCCGCCGCCGCACTGGGTACGGGCGCTGTCTTCACTTCCATGGCCTTTGCCGCCAATGACGGCAAGCCCAAGCAATCCGTGGGCGAATACGCGTCCGACGCGACCGTGACCACCAAGGTCAAGGCCGCCTTCGTGGCCGACAAGCAACTGAGCGCGCTGGACATCGCCGTCGAAACCACCGATGGCGTGACCAAGCTGACCGGTAGCGTCGGCACCGCCGCCGAAGCCGATCATGCCGCCACCGTGGCACGCGGCGTCGAAGGCGTGAAGCAGGTCATGAACGACATCAAGGTCGACCCGGCCAAGAACAAGAAGTAAACCGCCGGCCCTTGATGGCCATGCAATGAATAACGGCGCCTGTGCTCACACACAGGCGC
>NZ_JCBANN010000036.1:0-53126 GCF_059761975.1 Achromobacter sp. 46006 | reverse complement strand
CGCGTTGTAGGGGACTGGATACGCTTTTATAACCACCGGCGCCCACACCAGGCGCTCGGCATGAAGACCCCGGCTGAGGCATTTGCATTAGCCGCTTAAACTGAGCAGGTTCTGCTGGGTCATTACAGACTCGGATATGAGCCAAGCCAACGACATCACAGTGCGACTAATCGAAGAAGGGACCAAGGCCCGATCCTATTTCCAGATTTGGTGGGTCTTGAATAATCGCGCCTATCCAGACTACGAATCAACTATACAACACTGGGAATATTCGGATTTCTTCTACGCAGCCAGTCCGGGTTATTTCACGCTGTTTATGCTGGCCTTGTCAAAGATGTTCGACAGAGATCCTCGTTCGGCAGGCTTTCAGTCGCTAAGAGCGGCATTGGAGCAAGAGGGAAGGCCAGAGGTCGCCGCACAAATCGAGGCAACCTTGACCCCCTTGCGTCCGAAAGTCGAACGTATCATGGAAATCCGCAGCCAGTCCGTTGTTCATAATTCGTTCGGTCTTTCGCGGGATGACATATACAGGGCCAACGGAATTACTATTGATGAGCTACGCGATTTGGTAGACGCGACATGCCAGTGCATCAGTCGCGTTGCAGCCGCACTGGATATACAAGGCCATGCCTTGGCCAGCGAGCGAATGACAAATGCAACCCTCCGAGTGCTGGCAGGTCTGAAGGCCTCCCTGCAGCATACGCGGGACTAATACGGCCGGAACAGAATGCATACCAGTAATGAAGACGGTCTGGCCATTTGCTTACGCAACCAAGGCTCGTACGGTGCCAGAATTCCGAACACTGGAACGGCGGTCAAGGAAATCTCCGCTTATAGCGAGCTAGGAGCACCCACGTCCTCACCCTGGATACCGTAGCGCCTAGATACGGCCAACCCGCATCGCGCAGGTAACCCCGCCAGCGCGACGGCTGCGGAGAAAACTGCCAGCCGTTCAACGACATAGCCTATGAACGAGGTCGATTGGGGGTATGTGATATGTAAAGCGGGCATGTCTATCAGTACACTATCCTGCGCAAGCAACAGATTTAGTTATGCTCGCATATAACAACGTTTAGGGATGGATGGGTAACCGCCATTCAATCGCCCTCGGAGATATCTAGAATGAAACTCGCAATTGATGTGCAGACTATGCACATTTATATGGGTAAGGATTCAGCGAATCGCACAATGCCTTTTGGTTCTGCTGTCACGCAGGCGACTTCTGTGACGAGAGAATTCCAAGCGAGCGACCTTCCCTCCGGTGGAGTGTTGAGTAATAAGCACTGGATATTCCAAGAATTGTCGTTTGATCCCACGTCCCGATTGAGGCGCGGCAACCTGTATCAGCCAGAAACGCAAAAACCTTGGCCCGCAGCCCAGATTATTGACCATCCGCCCCAGGAACTTACGGCGGTTCCGAAGGCGGATAGAGTGGATGAGTTTAGATTCCTTCGGGCGGTATATCCCTACGAGCCGTGTCGGGAATTGATTGGATTACCCAGAGCCGGTATCGGCGCGACATTGGCGCTCGGAACGGCTGAATCCTGGTCGTTATGGCAAGTCGTCCAGGCGGAATTTTCGGTCAGTGGTGCGGTGTTGGTGACGTTGAAATCTCGCAGCTACTTGGGTGCGCTGCCAGATGTCGATCTGGGGAAAATCAATGTGAATTTCCGTGCCGATGTCACGAGCGCCCTTGGCAGAGCGGCGGACGCCGCTTATCGGGAATCCCCCGTTTCGGTGATCGATCAATGCCGCAACACCCTGGTAGTCTGCCTCGCCCGTTGGCTGGTTCAGGAAAACGGGAAACCGCACACGGTGCTTACCGAGGATCTAGGCGAGCTGACAAAAAAGGTGTCTGACGACAACCACTGCATCAAGGCCATTGCCAGCCTGATCGCCCGCTTGCACGCGCGCGGTAAAGACAATGAGCGCCTTCGCCGTCAGAGCCGCACACCCGACGAGGACGACGCAGACCTCGCGGTACAGAGTCTGGGGTTCGCGTTACGAGAGTTTGGATGGATCGCCACGAATGCGCCGTAATGCCGGTCGCTTGTCGGCTCGCAAGAGGCATCCGCCGTTTATCTACTTCCGACCGCTTTGTGATGCGAAGCAGTCTCGCGTCAAGATGGCAGGCAATAGTAGTTCATAAGGAAGCAAGCACTTCGATTAGCAAAACTCACCCTGTGAGTCGACCGGCAGCTGAGCCGTCAGTTGCGGCTACTCAGCATATATGAGTGGTTCTGGTGGCCCAGCGACTCCGGTCTGTCACAGGCATTTCGCGATCCAAGCAGTAGGTTAGAGTCCATTAGCAGATGGTCACTATTTTGCCAAATATGTGGTCCTAGGCTGCGGCCTCGTCATGTTCGGAATGGCCCTCATTAGTGGCGTCCTCCCGAACTTCGATCCTACGAGCGGCGTTCCACCATGTATTGAAGGTGAGCCGCAATGCCAGCCACCATGCATAGATGGCAAACGGTGAATGACACCCATCCTCGTCGAGCAGCCCATGGGCCAGCTCGTTGCGCAAATTGGGGCCGAAGGCATCGCAGAACAGTGACTTGAGTTCAAAAGCCAAATCTTTGCCGAATACCTGTTCGGCTTCCGGCAAATCCATTAAGGTACTCATTCCGCTTTCGTTCTGAATCCCATCCTTGTCGAGATTCGCGGTCCTTGCCCCGGCCTGTTTGAGATGCACGCGTACTAAGTGCTCGATTTGTGGAATGAGGAGATGCAATGCGGTGACGAAATCACGCTCGTAACCGGCAAACAGCGCCTTGCCGAAAAGCCCAGTACGCTCCTTAGGTACGATAGGCGAGTGGCGTGCCAAGTTGAGGAAATCAGCCTCGCGCAAATGGTGTTCCAACAGAAGCACTTCCAAGGCTGGCCAAATGTCGCCTTGCACCACGATGCTGACCAGGATGCTGTAGTCGCGGATCATCTCGGCGCGGATGGCTATCTCATCGTCCTCCGTCAACTCTCCACGTAGGCTCATCGCGGGACGCTTGGCAATGACCCGGCCATCACGACTCATCACGGTCACGGCAAAGAGTGATTGCAAGGGATGCTGGCGCATCCTTTCCAGCGCACTGCTGCGCAGTTCTTTCGCATTTACACCACCATGCAGATTTGCAAATGCGAGCAACGCTTCTTGCGCTGATTTGCCGGTGATGGATTTCCTTGCGTTCTCGACGATCTGGGTTATATCGACACCGGGTGTCCGTATCAGGCCCATCTCCCCCAACGATCTTTCACCTGAGTCGTTCAGGTGAACTCGCAGCTCAGCAATTCGTTCATCCACTCGGTGTGTCGCGCGCTCAGCCTTGGGAATCGTTCGATAAGTCTGGATAGCATTCTCGTAGAAAGTTGCGGCCACCATGTGGCTTGGACTTGCCGACGCGGTTCGTGCGATGGCTTCCTTAACCCAGCCCTCGGCGACGGCTGCCATCATTTCGGCCGCTTTGGCCTCGTCGGGGATGGCTTTGTTCCAGTTGGCGGCCGCAGAGAAATACTCTCGCGCCCTGTGCAGATCTCCTTCTCCATCGAACTCTTGGGCCAAGGTTTCTAGTTTCCTTGCCACCTCTACTCGGTGGGCTCGTCCCAGGCCACTCGACTTTAAAAGGTCGGCCAACCAGAGCCCAAGGAAGCCGCTAGCGCGGGTTGCTGCGTTGAATGCAACGACGATAGTCGCCTCCATTTTCGCCAATCGGTCGCCAGCACCGCCCCTGAGCATCTGCGCCAGGCTGATGGCGCGTGGCCAGCAGTCTCGCCCACCGTGTATCCATGTTTCCGTGTCGAGCGAAAGGCATCGGTAGGCGTCAATGGCCTTCAGTGCGAATGCAGTGTTGCGAGGCTTACCCTTCAGCCAGACCAGATCGCTGAGCCGTGCCTTCAGCCAATCGTCGTCTACTGCATCGACAATCTCTGCGAAGAACAGGATGTCCGCGTCGGAAAGGTCATCCGGAACGACCGACCGGCGATCATGGAGCACAGCAAAGGGCTTGAAGGGCTCGTTCGGACTCGACGGCGAAAGCATCATCGAGCAGGCATCGGCAAGCAGCCAGAGCACCTTTCCATGCTTATGATGGCCCTGCTCGATCGAGCTGCGTGCGGCCGCTGAAAAAACCTGCCACATTGCCGAGTAGCCTTCGCGAGATGCTTGGCCTAGCGCCTGCTTCCACCCAGAAGCAAGAAAATCGTCAAGTGAGATCGCCAAGTCATTTGGGTAGCGTTCTTTACTCATTCCTCGATCTCTCTAATGGGTGAGTACGAAGCGCGCAGCTAGCGTCGTAGTGTGGCTCCGAACCCAGTGATCAATTGAGCTGAACCGCATTCGAAAACTGGACTGTTATGCCCATGGGTTGAGCGCATGCGAATGTCAGCTTACTGTGCAAAGGGCATAGTTGGAAGTGCATCCGCAAAGGACCACTCTTAGCTAATAGCTAAGACAGCAGCCGGCCACTGAGCGGCGGCCCTCGCGGCGCAATGGATATAGATCCACGGAGCACGGACGACAGCAAAGGTCCGGAAGGCGCCAACCTTGTTTGGCCGCTTTCGACCCGAAGTGGTCCTGCGATTATCGAGGTTTTCTTGCTCATTTGAGATCGTCATGAGACGAAAAATTCGTGCGCGACGATGGAAAACTAATCCGAGCAGGAAGAGAGCGCCCATAATGCATATCACGTCTGCAACACCCCTAGCACCTCTCCGAACTTCATGCCTCGAAATGCTACGACGATTGGAGCTAAAATCCAGGCCACTAATCCAATACCGAAGAGAGGTCTTGCTGACTGCGGGGCGCAGATTTCGATAATCTTTATCCCCAGAAAAAGCAGCAGTGGAGCACCGAGATACACGAGCGAGGCCTCGCCCTCCGAAAATGCCTCGGACATTCCGATCTTCTCCTTTCTCTGTGCTATCGGCTCGGGAAAGACTGTTCGAAACCTTGAGGTCATTCCTCACGTGGAGCGTCTTATCGATGAATTTCGGTCGTTCCCGACGAATGAGCCTTTCGTCCTTTATCGCTTTCGCCTCCTTGTGGCTTGAACTTTGCCCTTGGACGACCCAGGAGTCCCTGACAAGTTCAGGCACCGCAAATGTCATACCATCCTCAATCCCTTGAATTCGTTCGTAAGATACTAACTCGCAAGACCTAGCTTCAAAAACAGTGGCGGGCTACCATTCGCCACCAAAAAAGCCCCAGCCTTACACCATTTCGTTTGATGCATTCATGAAGCTCCCGAAGCCGCACTTTTACAAACTTACCCTGACTCCGTCGACAGGCTATGAAGCAGTACTGGAGGGTTCGCTGCGCTCGGGTTTTGTTCTACCGGCAACTACGGTGTGTCCTAAGCTCTATGTCATTACTCGCGAAAAAGATGTTCATTACGTGGGCGTGACGAATAGGCCAATGGCTGCACGAATCAACTTGGGACTCAAGGCGAAAGGTAAAGGTGGCTATCATGGCTACAAATGGAAGAATGTGAAATCTCCCTTGCGCCTCATAGTTTGGTGCTTTCCGGAAGAGAGCAAACCTTTTCTTCGGGTACTCGAAACGGTTGAGGCCGAATTTGCGTATCTAATTCGCAAAGAAACAGGAAAATGGCCGTTGAGCCAAACTGAAATTCATTTCTACCAAGCCTCTCAAGCACAGTTAACTGCGGTTGCCGAAATCATGGAACAGTGCGTCACTTAGGAAAAAGTGTCAGACCACAATTCTAAAACTTCTAATAATTCCGCCTCACCATGGACCGCTTCTGCTTAGACTGAGTTCACGCTGGCTACCCGGAGGAGGCTTAGGTCCACGCACCCCATTATCAAACAGCCAACATTCAGCATTACATGATGCTCATGCCCGGCACCACTTCAGGGCAGATCGATCATGGCCGTTCTGCATCCTTAAGCCACTCATTCACTCCATTCACTCCCAAAGCCAGCAACGTATCCTGCACCGCAACCACACGTTGCAGCATGGCCCCCCCATCTGACTCTTCCTGTTCTTCGGCCTGTGCAAAGAGGCGGGTCAGAAGCTGTGTCAGATTGTTCTCATGGTCATACAGATACGGGCTTACTCGGCGAATATAGTTCAGATAAATCTCAGTGGATTCCAGCGCTGACATCGGATCACGAACTGATGTAGCGTTTAACCATTCGTCGAATCCATATACATCTCTTTGTGTGGATTCAGTCTCGGCTTCAAGCAAGGTAAAGCAACGCCTGATCAGTTCAGTTGGCACTGAAACAAGCGGTGCTTTTTCTCTAAAAAGGCTTCTGCATTTGCGCGCTACAGCGGCAGCTTCGGAATTCGCAGCGCTTAAGCCCTCCTGAATACCTTTTATACATTGATCGCGGTGTTGCTGCATATTGCCGGGGTGTGTCCAAACGCTTGCTGCGCCACGCCAAGCTTGGCCGGAATTTCTCGATATTAATTCAGAGAGAAAGGCGGGGAATTCAATATTTTTCGAAAAAGCAGCCAGGGCTGATATGCGTCCCCAGGTTTCCAAGTCTTTATCTTGCCCATCGTGGTAGAGACGTGATAGCCATGGGGCAACAATGCCGAAATTTTGGTGGTAAGCGTGATACAGGCACGGCTCCGCCGTAGCCCAAAGTCCGGTGGTGTTTTCTTGCATGGCAAGATCGAACAGTTCCCAACCGAGATCTGGTTGAAGGCTCTGTAAATAAGGCAAGCGCCTCAGAATCAGGCTGCGGATAGCAGGGTGCTCGTCGGCGGCAAATTGGCGCAACGTAGGCATTAGATATTCAGGCCAAGCCAAATTGTTTTCGTGCAATTGAGTGGCCATGATCATCAGGGCCTCCACAATGTGACCACGTGCCATATTAATGCCGATAGTAAGCAAATCGACGGAATCTCCAGAAATGGAGCTCTCTTCCCTAAGCGTTAAAAAATCGATCGTCAGAAACACCAGCCTTTCAGCAGACAGCGTGCTTTTAAGTACGTGTGCACATGCTTGCAACGCATTCGACGCGATTCGGTTGTGGTGCCAGTGGGCGGGGTGTCTTTCCAATTCATCCAAGATGTGCCGCGCCAATGCATCGGAATCTGGCTCCTCAATGGCTGACCAACCGTTTTGGCTTTGCAAGCTGCCGTGGCGATAAGCCAAATAGGCGGCGACGCCGTCCATGATGTCGTCGCGAAAACGTTTGGGGAGTTGTGCCCAACGTATTTGCAATAAGCGCAAAAAGCGTTCGGGCTGACGTGAAGCGGCCTCACGCAATTGTCCGCCAACTTCTTCTTCTCCACCCACTAGAAAATCATCAAATGAATTCCGATCGTGCCCGTTATAGTGGGCTAATAGTCGCAGCGTTGCGTCATCGCTTGCGGTAAGAAAAACTTCAAAAGAAAAAGGTGCGCTCACCATGCCACTACGCATACCAATGTCAGGTTGGCGCTCTACGGGCCAGAACGATTTTTCGCATTCATTTAGCACCGCTTGACTGGCAGACGAGCGCAGATGACATGGGATAGTAAGAATCAGCTGCGCTTGCATTTTCATCATCCATGACCGTCGCCTCGGGTCGGCAGCGTCTTTCCGATGAAGGCCTAGAATGATCGCTTGAATCGCATCTTGCGCCGCACTGTCAAGCTGCGCAAATGAGCTTTGTATCAGCGTGCCCAATTCATAGGAAAGAATTGATTGCAGCAGCGGTTTTTCGTGCAACAGGCGTCCAATCACATCGAGGTTGCTTGCTGATGTCGCCGTGCACGCAAGGATGGCGAAATAACGTAATGCACCTTCGGCGCTGAAACATAAACGTTCACGGTTATTTCGCCACCAATCGGAATTGGTGTTTGCATGGTGCAAGACTGCAGATTCAATCGCGTCCAGAAGGATGCGTTCGCTACCCACATGCCGATACTCGACTTCGCTGTGCACGTCATTGTAAGACGTTTTGCGTAGGAATCCGCTCCAGTAGCTTACTGGTGTTTCTCCATACCGTAACTGTATGATTTGGCTCCATTGCTCAACAGAAACAATGGCCATGTCCAGTAGAGTGGTGGACTTTTGCATTCGATCTGCAAGAAACTTGTCGTGGCTATTGCCAAATTCATGCGACTGGCAATGTAGCTTCGAGCCAAAGTGATATCCCAGTACATCCTCGTTGCTGATCTCGCCCGCAATGTAGTGCCACAACACGGAATCATCTAGATTGCCGGATTTTATGCAGTGTGCGAGCGCGTGCCCAAGAAAGCTGTGTTCCTGCCGCGGTAACTTGAGCAAGATCAGCAGCAAAGGCTCAAACAGCGCCAAATGGTTAGCGTGAATTTGGGTGATGTCATGTGTCATTGAATGGACAAAGTGGGCTTTATCCACCCCGTCCATGGTCAGCACCTCAATCCAGAACGCGACTACGCCCGCTGCATCGTCGTTTTTCCACTGTGACACCCGGTGCACATGTGTCGTCAGTCCGTCCATATCCCGCCAGTCTTTCAACATCGGAACCAGATGCTTGAGCCAAAAGTAGTGCCATTCCGGTCGGATTGCTTGGGTATAGATAACCTGAAAAACTTCGCGATGCGTAGCTCTTAAGTCGCGTATTAATGGCCAGTCCTCATCCTGAGGTACTTGCTGAGAAAAAGACTCCGCCACTAGGCGGCGAATGTGGAAGGCGTGTGAGCTCATCAAAACGGTGCGCAATTGTTTTCGGAACTCGCGTCGATCCCTAGTGGCTAGTTGCGTAATAAAGTTGCGAATGCTGGGACGCACAAAAGGCACGGGCGGCAAGTTTTGAATGAACGCATTCAAACTTACACCGTGTCGCTCTGCCCCACTTGTCACCAGTACATCCAGCAGAGTTTGATGCCCAAACGTCAATTGTCCGCCCTGCATTGCAATCAGTACGTTGTGACTGAGCAGCGCCCTCAGGGTTTTTTCAGATGCAGAAAATCGCTGCCGGGACACCGCCAAGCTGCGCAGTCTGAGCATTTCCGAGGCCATCGCTTCGATGGCTTGCATTGCAGCATCTCCCAGCGCGCTATTGGATTGAACGATCGTTGTCAGATAATGCTGCGCTAATGCTTGGCTTGTCACTACATTGAAGCTGCCGCCTTGCTGCGCCAGTTCCACATACAAAGCCAGTTCACGCGGATTGCGGATTAACTCGCGCGTGGCTGCATCAGTGACGGAAGTATCAATGCCGAGCTTGATAAGCAGTGGGGTAATTTCCGTTTCCCAACTCAATGGCCGGCAAGTGAATTCTTCATCCCACGTTCTTTGAGCAATGCGCCGATCGTATTGACGGTCAAAGTCACGGCAGGCTGTGGTGACGGTGACATTGGGGATCAGAAGGAGCTTATCAATTTGAGCCAGAAAATATGTCAAAACTTGATGCTCTCGGGCAATGGACAGAACATCTAAGGAATCAATAAGCACCACAACATGGACATCCTCTGCCATGCGTGCAACCTTGCCCACCCAGTCCTCGGATAGCCCCTGAGCTTGGCGATCTTGTACGGTGGTAAAGTCCGCAAACTCGCGTGATTGAATGAATAGCGGCAGCAAGTTTGAGCGGGTTTGGGCGAGCCGCTCCAACTCATCTTGCAAGGCAAGCATCACGCAGGTTTTGCCCGAGCCTGGCAATCCGGTCAGTAGAATGGAGCGATGCTTGGCTGCAATAGCTGCGAGGATATCGTTGACCAGCGTGCTTGGAATGCGCTCGTTGCCAATATCTCTGCGCCATATACGACCAATGGCAGAGGTGCTTTGGAATGAAGCTCGAACTTCCCTCAAATCTACGGAGGGGGTCAGCATTGATCCAGCTTGATTCAGGAGGTCTACGAGATCTGCTTTGGTGAGTCGATGTTGTGCAGCGGAGTTGTGGGCATTGCCGTTGACTCGCATTCCAAGGCAATCTAGACGTGTCCACAGGGCATTATAAGCCGCTGAAGGATTGCTTACCAATCGGCGTAAACGTTCGTGCAGCAGTGCCTGCATACGGTCCAAGTCGGGGCTAACCTCAAAGCTTGTTCGACTCAGGAATGTGTATGTCGAGAGTTTTGGGGCCTGCTGGGAAAGTAGTTTTTCCAGCTGTGTATCCGTCTCCTGATGCATTAGGCCGAGATAGGCCTGATAGGCAGATTCGTCGGCATAATTGGTGCTAAATTCGTGCAACGCTGTCAAGTCGCCAAAATTGTTGCGTGAATAAAAACGAACTAGCGCTGTGTCATCGCTGGTAAGCAGGCTCTTCGCTTTATGCAATTCATTGCTCAAGTCGACTATTGACCACGCCTTGAACGATGTTTGATTCTTTTTGCATTGGCAGCAAATTTTGCTGCCGTCTGCTTTTCCAAGCACCACATCGTCCACCAACCACTTGACTGAATCAACCTCGAGCCATTCATACTCCGGATCTGATAAAAGGGTCAAAGCCAAATCAAGGGCAACAAGAGTTTGGTAACCATCTCCGCGGTTGGATTGGATGCCTGCTTTGCTCATTTTTCCCTCTTGAATGTTGCTCGTGCCCCGAAGCCAGCCAGTATGAATCACACCTGCTTTCGTGGAGATTTCAATCTGGCGACAACTAGGCGCTCAATGACCGCCTCGGGTCGAAAGCCGTCATTTAACATGATCCTCTGTGCGCGTACACAAGTAGCCAAATTGTCCCTCCCAGACCCACCACCGGCCGCACCTCCCGTATACTCCCCCCACTACCGCACCAACGGTAGTCCCGGAATGGAAGCCGGGTAAGCTATAGGCGGACAGCCGCCGCTCAGGCGGCATTTTCATGTCCAGCGTCTACGCACGTCCCTATGGGCGGGCCTGGACGGGGGTGCGCTTGCGCACGCCGGGTCCTATAGCTCCGGTCTTCCAACCCTGTCTTGTGCCCGCCCGCCCCGTTTGGAAGCGGGGAGGCGGGTTCTCCACTCGCTATAGGAGGCAGCCCATGCTGCACCCCCTCACTCAAAACCCCTGGCAAATAGACACAGACCGCGAATCCGGCCCCGTCTCCCTTTCCCACCTCCACCAACTAGACCGCACCCGCTACGCCATCCAGACCATCGCCCGCATGGTCGGCAACAGCGCATCCGAACCCGACGCCACCGGCTCCCCACCGCTGGACCCCTGGGCAATCAGCGCCCTGATGGGCGGCGTCGAAAGCCTCTGCGAGCACCTCGGCACCCTGACCGAAGCCATGCTCGACCAGGCCCTGCGACCCGACGACGAAAGGGAAGCTTCCAATCCCACCCACAACGCTCCCCCCTCGATCCAATAACATCCACGAAAATAATTCCTACATAACCGGGAATTTATATCGTTTTGAGGATCGCCCCGCGAGGCCTTGTAATGCGTGTTCGCTTATTGCCGTTCACGCCTTCAAGAAAATTCCTCGCTATGAATCCCATCGGATACCGCATTCTTCCCCGGCCCGCGCCGGCCGTCGCCGCTGACGTGCTGGCCGGTTTTGCCGCCATTGGCTCGGCCCAGATCAGCGATTGCATGAACCGCCTGTACGGCGTCAGCGGGCTGCGTCCGCTGCACGCCGGCAACCAGCGTACGGTTGGCCTGGCGCTGACCGTGAAGACGCGGCCGGGCGATAACCTGATGATCCACAAGGCGATTTCGCTGGGTGGCGCGGGCGATGTGATCGTGGTCGATGGCGCTGGCGATACCAGCAATGCGCTGGTCGGCGAGTTGATGATGATGGACGCGCAGGGGCGCGGCATTGCCGGGTTCGTGATCGACGGCGCGGTGCGTGACCTGGACGTCTTCGCGCAGGGGCAGTTCGGCTGCTTTGCGCGCGCGGTGTCGCACAAGGGGCCGTACAAGGATGGTCCGGGCGAGATCAATGTGCCGGTGTCGGTGGGCGGCCAGGTGGTCAACCCGGGCGACGTGGTGGTCGGCGATGCCGACGGCGTGGTGGTGATTCCCGCCGAGCATGCCGCGGCGGTGCTGGCGCTGGCGGTCAAGAAGGAAGCCGACGAGGCGGTGGCCAAGGAGAAGCTGCGCGCCGGTACCTACACCAAGCCCTGGCTGGAAAAGACGCTGGCCGAGAAGACGGGAGCCGCGAAGTGAACCACACCCCGACCCAAACTCCGACGCAAACCCCGACCCAGCCGCAACCCCAGCCCTCGCAAGCCGCCAGCATCGTCGCCGACCGCATCAAGCGCATCAAGCTGTCGCCCAGCGTGGCGGCGCGCGCCATCATCGCCGAGCTGCGCGAGCAGGGCCGGCGCATTATCGACCTGACGATCGGCGAGCCGGATTTCTCGACGCCGGAGCATATCCGCCAGGCGGCCACGGCCGCGATGAACCGGGGCGAGACCAAGTATCCGCCGGCCCAGGGCACGGTGGCGCTGCGCAAGGCGGCGCGGACGCATCTGCTGGAAGCGACCGGCGTCGATTACCCGGCGGCGCGCATCATTGTCAGCACGGGCGCCAAGCAGGTGATTTTCAACGGGCTGGCGGCGACGCTGAACGACGGCGACGAGGTGCTGATTCCGGCGCCGTTCTGGGTGTCGTATCCGGACATGGTGCTGGTTAACGGCGGGGTGCCGGTGACGGTGCCGACCACGCCGGCCACGGATTACAAGCTGACGCCCGAGGCGCTGGAGCGCGCCATCACGCCGCGCACCAAGTGGCTGATGATGAACGCGCCCAGCAATCCGACGGGCTCGGTCTACACTGCCGACGAGCTGCGCGGGCTGACCGCGGTGCTCGAGCGCCATCCGCATGTCTGGCTGATGACGGACGATATCTATGCGCGGCTGAACTTCACCGACGCGCCGACGGTGCATCCGTTGCAGGTGGCGCCAGCGCTGGCGGCGCGCACGCTGGTGGTCAATGGCGTGTCCAAGGCCTATGCGATGACGGGCTGGCGCATCGGTTACGGCGCCGGGCCGGACGAGCTGATCAAGGCCATGGCGATTCTGCAGTCGCAGAGCACGTCGGGCGCGTCGTCGGTGAGCCAGGCGGCGGCGCTGGAGGCGCTGTCGGGGCCGCAGGACTGCGTGACGGAGTTCGCCCGCGTGTTCCGCGAGCGCCGCGATCTGGCGGTGGCGGAGCTGTCCGGCACGCCGGGGTTGGCGATCGTGGTGCCGCAGGGCGCGTTCTACGTGTTTCCGGATTGCTCGGGGCTGCTGGGCAAGCACACGCCGGCAGGCGTCGAGATCCGCACCGATACCGACCTGACGCATTACCTGCTGCGCGAGGCTGGCGTGGCGGTGATCGACGGCCATGCCTATGGCGCGCCGGGCACGTTCCGGCTGTCGTTCGCGGCTTCGCTGGACGATATCCGGCAGGGCTGCGCGGGCATCCGCGAGGCTTGCGCCAAGCTCGTCTAGTTGTTCCCGGGCCCGCCAACGAGCGGGCCGGTTCCGTTTTTCTGTTCAAACCACAACACAAGGGGAATCACCATGAAACGCCATTCACTTATCGCCGCCTGCCTGGGTCTGGCCGCGTTGTCGCTGGGCGCTGGCGCCCGCGCTGACCAGGTCGCGGACATCAAGGCCCGCGGCGAATTGATCTGCGGCACGTTGGGCACGTCGCAGCCGTTCAGTTTCCAGGACGCGGCGACGCGCCAGTTGGTGGGCTATGACGTGGACGTGTGCAAGCTGGTGGCCGACAAGCTGGGCGTGAAGATCAGCTACAAGCTGCTGTCGGTGGCGGCGCGCGTGCCGGAGCTGAACGAGGGGCGCGTCGACATCCTGGCGGCGAACCTGGGCTATTCGCCGGACCGCGCCCAGCAGATCGCTTTCAGCCACGCGTACTACGTCAGCCCGCAGAAGCTGCTGGTGCGCAAGGATTCGGGGCTGGACACGATTGAGTCGCTGAACGGCCACCGCATCGGCGCCACCAAGGGGTCCAGCTCGGAACGCGAGATCAAGCGCATTCTCGATAAGTCGCAGGTGATCGGTTACGGCGACAGCTCGGCCACGTATCTGGCCCTGCAGCAGAAGAAGGTGGACGCGCAGTTCGCGTCGGAACTGGTGCTGGTGCGCCTGGTGCTGCAGAGCCCGCCGACGGCGCCGGTCAGCGTGATCGCCAAGTCGGTGTTCGACGAGCCGTGGGGCCTGGGCGTGCGCAAGTCGGAGCCGGGCATGCTGACGGTGGTGAACCAGGCGCTGGACGAGGCGGAAAGCTCGGGCGCGGCCGCGCGGCTGTTCGACAAGTGGTTCGGCCCGCAGACGCCGTACAAGCTCGAGCGCGGTTTCAAGATCGGCCCCATCGCGGGCTGAGCGCCGGTGCCCGCGCAATGAGCTTACTTGACGCTTCGCAATACCAGCTGCTGGCCAGCGGCATGGTGGTGACGCTGCAGCTGTTCCTGGTGTCCTGGGTGATGGCGTTCACGATCGCGGTGACGCTGGTCGTGGTGCGCGCCACCAACCTGGCGCCGTGCCGCTGGCTGGTCGACGCCTATGTGGAATACCACCGCAACGTGCCGCTGCTGGTGCAGGTGCTGTTCTGGTACTTCGGCATGCCCGAGCTGCTG
Source organism: Achromobacter sp. 46006 (assembly GCF_059761975.1). Classification (NCBI taxonomy): domain Bacteria; kingdom Pseudomonadati; phylum Pseudomonadota; class Betaproteobacteria; order Burkholderiales; family Alcaligenaceae; genus Achromobacter; species Achromobacter sp. 46006. Next base: position 38,681 of record NZ_JCBANN010000036.1, on the reverse strand, counting down.
CCGGAGGGTTTCCGGATGTGGCTGTACCAGCACAACGCCGAGATGTCGCTGGCGGCGATCGCGCTGGCGCTGGGGTCGGCCGCCTACATCGCCGAGGACATCCGCAGCGGGCTGCGCGCCATTCCGGGCACGCAGTTCGAGGCGGCCCGGGCGCTGGGCGCCAGCTACCTGCAATGCATGCGCTTCGTGATCGTGCCGCAGGCGGTGCGGATTTCCATCCCGCCGCTGGTGGGCCGCGCCTTGCTGCTGTTCAAGAACACCAGCGTGGCCATGGCCATCGGCGTGATGGAACTGACCTACCAGGCGCGCGAGATCGAGAACGAGACCTACCGCACCTTCGCCACGTTTGGCGCGGCGACCCTCATGTACCTGTTGGGATCTTTCCTCATCATGCTGATCGGCTCGCGCATCTATGCGCGCTACCGCCTGAACCGGGGAGGCCACGGTGCTTGATCTCCTGTCGCAATACTGGCCGACGCTGCTGGTCGGCCAATACCCCAATGGGCCGCTGGGCGGGCTGGCGCTGACGCTGATCCTGGCGTTGTGCGGCCTGGCGCTGTCGCTGCCGCTGGCGCTGGCCATCGCGCTGGCGCGGGTCAGTCCGTTTGGCTGGCTGCGCGTGGCCAGCAAGACGCTGGTGAACGTGGTGCGCGGCATGCCGCTGCTGATGCTGATCTTCTGGGCCTATTTCGTCATTCCGAAGCTGACGGGGCAGGTGATCAGCGGCTTCTGGACGCTGATCGCGGCGCTGGTGGTGTACGAGAGCGCCTATCTGTCGGAGGTGATCCGCTCGGGCATCGAGGCGGTGCCGCGCGGCCAGATCGAGGCCTCGCGCTCGCTGGGCGTGGGCTACTGGACGACGATGCGCCGGGTGGTGCTGCCGCAGGCGCTGTTCAACGTGCTGCCCAGCATGACCAGCCAGTTCGTCTCGACCATCAAGGAGACCTCGCTGGGGTATGTGATCAGCGTGAACGAACTGACGTTTGCCGCCAACCAGGTCAACAACGTGGTGCTGACCAAGCCGCTGCAGGTGTTCGGCATCCTGGCCATCATCTATTTCCTGGTGTGCTTCAGCCTGAGCCGCGGCCTGTCCTGGCTGGACCTGCGCATCCGCCGCCAGCGCGCCATGGCCTAGGGCCCGTGCGAGGCCCCTTTTAGCGAGAACAGGCCCTGAGCCGGCGCTTATCGGAATTCATCATGATCAAGCTTGAGAAAGTCAACAAATGGTATGGCGCGCATCACGTCCTGAAGGACGTGGACCTGTCGGTCGCGCGCGGCGAGGTGCTGGTGGTGTGCGGGCCGTCGGGCTCGGGCAAGTCCACCATGATCCGTACCATCAATCGCCTGGAACCGATCGAGAAGGGCCGCATCCTGATCGACGACGCCGACATCTACGGCAAGGGCGTCAACCTGAACGCGCTGCGCCAGAAGATCGGTTTCGTGTTCCAGCAGTTCAACCTGTTTCCGCACATGAGCGTGCTGGATAACGTGGTGTTCGCGCCGGTCAACATCCGCAAGCAACCGCGCAAGCAGGCCACCGAACTGGCGCGCCAGCTATTGGCGCGGGTGGGGCTGGAGCACAAGATCGACGCCTATCCCGGCTCGCTGTCGGGCGGCCAGCAGCAGCGCGTGGCGATCGCCCGCGCGCTGGCGCTGCAACCGCCGGTGATGCTGTTCGACGAACCCACCAGCGCGCTCGACCCGGAGATGGTGGGCGAGGTGCTGCAGGTGATGAAGGGCCTGGCCAAGGACGGCATGACCATGGTCTGCGTGACGCACGAGATGGGTTTCGCGCGCGACGTGTGCGACCGGGTGGTGTTCATGGATGCGGGCGAAATCCTGGAAGTTGATACGCCGGAGCGCTTCTTCAGCGCGCCACAGCATCCGCGGGCGCAGCGGTTTCTGGCGGATATTCTGCATCCGCGGGGGTAGGGCGGGCGCGCAGCCGCGCCCGCGTCGACGATAATGCGAGGGTTCTTCATGCATTTCACATCCACCGCCGCGATGTACACCCTCAAACAGCTGGAGGCGTTCTACTGGAGCTCGCAACTGGGCAGCTTCAGCGCGTCCTCGCGCAAGCTGCACACGACCCAGTCGGCGGTCGCCAAGCGGGTGGGGGAGCTGGAAGCCTTTGCCGGCGCGCCGCTGTTCGAGCGCCGCGCCAAGAAGCTGGTGCTGACGGCCCAGGGCCGCAAGCTGTTCGAACTGGCGCGCGAGATGCTGGACCTGAACAGCCGCATCGTGCAGAACATGGCCGATCCGGCCAGCTTCGAGGGCGTGGTGCGGCTGGGCGTGACCGAGCTGGTCGGCATGACCTGGCTGGCGCGGCTGGTCAACCAGATCAGCCTTCGCTATCCCAAGGTGCAGTTGATGCCCGAGATCGATGGCGGCATCACGCTGTACGAGCGGCTGGAGCAGGACCAGCTGGACCTGGCCATCATGCCGGGGCCGTTCTGGAGCTACCAGTACGACTGCGTCCACCTGGGCGCGGTGACGAACGTCTGGATGGCCAGCCCGTCGCTGGACATCGATTTCTCGGCCAGGCTGGCGCCGCAGGACCTGGCGCCGTACCCGGTGATTTCACAGCCGACCAATTCGGCGCTGTCGCATCTATACGATGCCTGGTTCGCCGAGCAGGGCCTGTCGGTCAAGCGGGTGCTGACCTGCAACAGCCTGGGCATGATGGCGCAGTTGACCATGCTGGGGCTGGGCATCAGTTACCTGCCGGGAGCGTATTTCGCGCCGCTGGTCGAGCGCGGGGCGCTGTGCCAGCTGGATGTGCAGCCGGATCTGCCGACGATCAATTACTACGCGGTGCACAAGAAGAGCATCGTCAATCCGGTGGTGTCGCGGGTGATCGATATTGCGCGGGAGGAATGCGCGTTCGAGGTGGCGGGGGCGTTTCTGCCGCATGTGCCGCCGGCGGTGGGGAAGTAGGGTGGGGCATTGCTCCCGGCCGGTGGGCGTCGGGGCGGTTCCATCCTGGCACGCCTCGTGCCTACCAGAACGGAACGCCTCCCAAAGAGCGGGTTTACTTTTGCGCCCTTCAACGTTGGCGGAGCATGGGCCGCGTTGCGCTCGGCGCAGGTTCGCAGAGCGCATCGGCGCGCAGGGCTTCGTAGGCAGCGCTTTTCCCGAATGATTCGTGCGTGACCAGGGCGCCTGCCTTGAGGTCGGGCAGAATGTCGCTGCGGATGGCGATCGCCTGATGCCCCCGCACCCGCCTGGAGGGATAGCAGAAGCCATCGGGCCTCGCATCCGGTTCACGGCTCATCATGGCTTCGCGAAGGCGATGGCCGATCCAATGGCACGCCTCGTAGTCGCTCGATGAGATCGTGTCGTGGATGCCAAGCTTTGCACACGCTTCCCCTGACAGGTTCCAAATGCGGAGGTCGCGGGCGAAGGCCAGGGTGCCGATGACGCCGGTTTCCACTGCCGATGGAGGTATATAGAAATTCCCCGCGCGCGTGGCGTCGTTTCGGACGAGTTGGCCTTCCCAAATAGCGGTAGGGAGGTCCCGGGCGAGATAGAGCCAAGCGTAAGGCAGTGGCTCTTCCCCCTGACGCAACGCCATCGGTGGACCGAACCGATAAACGTTGATCAGGACTTCCGGCAACAGGTATCTTGCGTCGCCGGCCGTGCGGTATAGAACGGTGCCCGCCGCCAGCCGCTCGACGGAATGGGTCAGCGCGGCCAGCAGGGCGGCGGTACTGGGAACTAGTGCCTGTAGGTGAGACGGCGGCTCGTAACGCGTTGGTTCATCAAATGGCATACGACCGATTTCAATCAGTCATGCCCCTTCCTGCATACCGTGCAAGCGCCAGAACCCGCTGCAACCGTTCTGCCGTTGGAAGCGAGAGCAGTCGCGCCTGTGCGGGCGATACTGCGCCTCGATTTTCAAACGGCAGCCCCGCCAGCATTTCCGCGGGTGATAGTTCATTGAGGTCGTCTTGCTGGGTAACGAAAAAAGCATGAAGCTCGAACTGCAACACTCCACGCAACTCGGTGATGACGTGCGGCAAAAGGCTGGGAACCGGATCAACGAACTGCCAGGCCGGGAACATGCGCCCGTTCTGCTTCGCTGAGGGCTTCACGCAATAGAGCTTGCCGGCCTTGTCGTATCGATACAGGGTCGTCAACGCGCTCAGCTTTTGCTTGGCCACCACCTCGGCGGGAGACCACATGGTAACTGGCAGCGCGGTCGCCTTTTCTTCAGGCAGCGCTAGATTTGCGTCACATCCCAACCAGTCTTCGAGCTGTCGCACAAGAATGCTCAGCAGGGCATCCGTGTGGCCAGGTTTTTGGAGCGGGGAAAGCTCCTTGGCCAGCGTGGACGCCATGCTTTGGATCACTGCGTGGGGATCGCCTGGATAGCTTCCATTGACAATCGCCCGGACATCTTTGGGGGTTGCCTGGTACTTTCGGGTGGGCAGGCCCATGGTCATCTCCTCAGGCGAACAGTCAGGTTGATTGCCAGCTTAGCCAATTTTTTTCAGTTTTTCCATTTTTCCCAGATTTATCGAGGACGAAGTCCCGGCTGCTTCGTATGCCTCATCAACGCCGTCCCCAATCAATGCTCCCCGGCTCCGGACAAACCCAGGACCCCTGCAACCGTTCCCGGATCTGCGCCAGATCCTGCTCCACCAGCAGAACCCCATCCCGGAACACCGGCACCAGCGCGCCGCCAGCCGCCTGCTCCGGCGTCTGCTGGTCGTGCAACACATAGCCCGTCGCCGTTTCATCCACCCGCAGCAAGCCCTTGGCCGACCGCTTCACGCCGGAGTCGGTGACTGGGTCCTTGACCAGCTCCTGCGGTTCGCCATTGACCTCGGCATACGTCGCCTTCAGCGCCCAGCCGAAGCTGTCGCGCGTCAGGTATTGATAGGTGTACGAGCCAATGCCCAGGACCACGTTGCCCGACGCGAAACCCTTTCTTTCCAGCCGCACCAGGATGTCGCGGCCACGCGCCAGGGTTATCGAATCGCCGTAGATCAGGCCGACGTGCGGGTCCAGCAGCTTGTAGCCGCGCTCGGTCACCACGCCGCCGAAGATGTTCCACAGGCATTGCACCGCGCCTTTGGCTTCGGCCTCGCGCAGCGCCTGGCTGGCGCGGGCGTCGTCGTCCAGGCGCCAGTAGCGGCCGGTCTCGATATCCCGCACGGCTTCGAAGCCGTCGCGGCGGGCGGCGGCCAGGGCTGCCGTGTCTTCGATGCTGGGGACGTCGGCGCAGAAATAGCCGGTCAGGATCTTCACGGGATCGCCCGAGTCCGGGCGAAACACCACCTTGGCGTTGCCGAAGGGATCGGGCTGGCGCGCCAGGATCTCCGGCTTCAGCGCGGCGGCGAAGTCGGTGACCACTTGCCAGAAGTCCCAGGTGTCCGACACCACCGACACGATGCCGGCCGGATAGACCTGCGTGACCAGGCGGCGGATGGTTTCGATTTCGCCTTCCTTGCTGCCCAGGCACATGACCGAGTGTTCGGTCGCGGGCACCGAGCCGCCGACCAGTTCACGGTCGGAATCGGCGCCGTACAGGTCTTCCAGGTAGTCGATGGCGGGAATGGTGTCGGTGCCGGTGAACGACAGCAGGTGGCCGGCGCCGCTCTTGCGCGCGTCGTACAGGCCGGCCATGCCGCGCATCGAGAAGTCGTGGCCTTGCCAGTTGACGAAATCCATCGGGCTGCCGGTCAGGCGGGCGAAGTATGTCAGGAGCTTGCGGTATTCGAAGGCGATGGTGGCCACGGTGGACGGCTTCCACGATTCGCAACTGAACAGCGTTTCGATGTAGGTGACCAGCCAGGCGAATTCGGGCCTGGTGTTGACGAAGGTGACGGGCGGCACGCGGATGTCGACGCGGGCGCCTTCGGGCAGGGAACGGATTTCCAGCGGCAGATAGCCCAGGTCATACAGCGCCTGCAGGTGATCGACGGTGACCGCGCCCTTGCTGAGCGCATTGTCGACGCGGCGCTGGTATTGGCGCACGGCCGCGCCGGCGGGCTTGCCGAAGAATTCGCGGTTGAACAGGTCGATCAGGATTTCCTTGATGAAGCCTTGCAGGCCGAACCAGACGATCTTGTTGTCGAACAATTCGGGCAGCACCGGCGCCAGCCGGGCCGAGCGCGGGGTGAAGTTGGCCAGGATCTTGTTGGTGCCCCTGGGGTACTGGAAGGGGTGGCCGGTCTTGTAGAAGTCGGCTTGCAGCAAGGGGTTGATGCCGTTCTTGGTGGCGGGGATGGGGGCATTCATGATGGAGTCCTTCTTCGTGCTCAGTTGTTGGGGGTGACGACCACGGGCGCGCCGGCGCCTTCGCTGGCGGTCCAGTCATAGGCGGTGTAGATCCCGGCGTAGCGGGCGTTCAGCTCGGCCAGGCCTTTGCTGAAAAGGCCGTGGGTCACGTACAGGTAGAGCGGCTGGTCGGTCTTGTCGCGCAAGGCGGCGGCCAGTTCCAGGAAGGTGCGGCCACCGTCGCAGATGTCGTCGACCACCAGCACGGGTTGCGCGGGGATGTCGTCGGGCACGCGGGTGTCGGTGATGCGGCCGGTTTGCGGGTCGCGGACTTTTTCGGCGTAGCGCACGTCGGCCACGCCCAGCTTTTTGGCCAGGGCCTGCACCCGCTTGCGGGCGCCGGCGTCGGGCGCCATCAGGGTGACGCCGTTGGAGAAGGCGGGGTTGGCCAGCGCGTTTTTCAGGAAGGCGGCGGCGTCGATCACGCGCACGCATTGCAGCAGGGCGGGGGTGACGTCGCTGTGCGGTTCGACCACGGTGACGGTGGCGTATTGCTGGTCGTTGATGAGCTTGCAGAACACCGCCGCGCCAAGCGCCTCGCCCGGATTGCAGACGCGGTCCTGGCGGGCGTAGGGCACGTAGGGCATGTCCAGGTGCACGGGCGCGGCCGGGTTCAGGCGGCGCAAGGCGTCGGTCAGCAGCAGCAACTGCATGACCTCGTCGGCCGATTTCAGCAGGGCGTGGATGTGGAATTCGCTGGCCGCGTCGGCGCGGGCCTGCAAGGCAGCGGGCACGGTGACCTGGCTTTCGCCGCCGGGGAACACGAACGCGCTGGGCGTATCGGTGTGGCGTTGTCCTTCTACTACCGCGGTGAGGGTGAACATGATTTGGCCTTAGTGGCAAATTAAAACTAAGTGAGGCAAGTATAAGCCTACTTATTGTTTGTTTGCAACTAAGATGGGGTCGGGCGCGAGGTCAGCCGACGCTGCGGTCGAACAGGGCGAAGTCTTTCAGGCGGTACAGGCGGGCGGGACGCTGCGCGCCCAGCGCGTAGTCGTCGGTAGCTTCCAGCACGTCCCAGGCTTCCATCTTGCGGCGGAAGTTCGATTTCTCGAGGGTGGTCTGGAGGATGGCTTCGTAGGTGCGCTGCAGCTCGGTCAGGGTGAAGCGTTCGGGCAGCAGGAAGAACGGCAGGGTGGAGTAGCTGGATTTGCCGCGCAGGCGGGCCACGGCGGCGGCGACGATGTCGGCGTGGTCGAAGGCCAGCGGCGGCAGCGCGTCCACGCTGACGAAGCGAAAGCCCGCCGGGGCCGCCTCCAGTTCGGCGGCCGGCACCAGCGCCACGTAGGACACCGACAGCGACCACTTGCGCGGGTCGCGGCCGGGGCCGGAGAACACCTGCAACTGCTCCAGGTAGCGCGGCTCGAAGCCGGTCTTCTCGCGTAGCACGCGGCGGATGCTGGCTTCGGTGCTGGCGTCTTCGTCCACGTGCACCACGCCGCCGGGCAAGGCCATGGCGCCCTTGAACGGCGCGCGGTCGCGCGGGTGCAGGGCGATTTCCAGGCCGGTCTCGCGCAGGGTGAGCAGGACGGCGTCGACGGTGACGAGGGGCTGTGGGTGGTCCAAGTGGGGTTCCGGGCGTGGCACTTCGGGGTAAGGTGCCACTATGCGGCGGATTGGTCAACCGCGCCCATTGAACTAGCCCGCGGCGCCGATCCCGTCCAGCTCGGCCACGGCCCGCGGCGGCAGCGCCAGGCTGGCCGCGGCGACGTTCTGCTGCAGGTGTTCCAGTGACGAGGTGCCCGGGATCAGCAGGATGTTGGGCGAGCGTTGCAGCAGCCAGGCCAGCGCGGCCTGCATCGGCGTGGCCTGGCAGTCGGCCGCCACGCGCTCCAGCGTGGCCGATTGCAGCGGCGAGAAGCCGCCCAGCGGGAAGAACGGCACGTAGGCGATGCCATCTTGCGCCAGCTGTCCGATCAGCGCGTCGTCGGCGCGGTGCGCGATGTTGTACTGGTTCTGCACGCAGACGATGTCGGCGATGCCGCGCGCCTGCGCCACCTGGCGCGCGGTGGCGTTGCTCAGGCCCAGGTGGCGTATCAGGCCCTTGCGCTGCAATTCGGCGAGGGTGGTGAAGGACGGTTCGATGTCGCCTTCGGCGGGGCCGGCCACGTCGAACATCAGGCGCAGGTTGACCACGTCCAGCACGTCCAGGCCCAGGTTGCGCAGGTTGTCGTGCACGGCCGATTCGAGTTCGGCGGGGGAATTGGCCAGCAGCCACGAGGCATCGTCGCCCCGGCGCGCGCCGACCTTGGTGACGATGACCAGGTCGTCGCGGTAGGGGTGCAGCGCTTCGCGGATCAGCTGGTTGGTGATGTGCGGGCCGTAGAAATCGCTGGTGTCGATGTGGTTGATGCCGAGTTCGAGCGCTTCGCGCAGCACCGCCAGGGCCTGCGCCTTGTTCTTGGGCGGGCCGAACACGTGCGGGCCGGCCAGTTGCATGGCGCCGTAGCCCAGGCGGTTGACGGTCAGGTCGCCCAGTGAATAGGCGCCGGCTTGTTGAATCGAGGTCATGACTTGCTCCGAGGCAGGGGAATGAGAGCGAGTCTAGGGCGGCGCGGGGCGTGCGACAATCCCTGGTAATCGCACAGCTTGTGCAAAATAGCGAACAATCGGGACCCGTCATGTCCAACCTTCAAGACATCAGCGCCTTTGTGGCGGTGGCCACGCATGGGGGCTTTCGCGGCGCGGCGCGCCAGACGGGGACCAGCGCGTCGCAGTTGAGCGAAGCGGTGCGCCGGCTGGAAGCCCGGCTGGGCCTGCGGCTGCTGAACCGCACCACGCGCAGCGTGGCGACCACGGCGGCCGGGCAGCGCCTGTTGGAGCAACTGACGCCCGCGCTGGACGCGGTCGAGTCGGCGCTGGACGTGGCCAACAATTTCCGCGACCGGCCGGCGGGCCGGCTGCGGCTGAATGTGCCGCTGGCGGCATCCAGGCTGGTGCTGCCGCGCATCGTGCCGCCGTTCCTGGCGCAGTATCCGGAGATCCGGCTGGAGGTCATCGTCGACGATCGTTTTGTCGAGCTGCTGCAGTCGGGCTGCGACGCGGGCATCCGCTACGAGGAAAGCATGGACCAGGACATGGTGGCCGTCCCGATCGGGCCGCGGCGCCAGCGGATGGCGGCGGCCGCCGCGCCGGGGTATCTGGCCCGGCATGGGCGGCCGCAACATCCGCAAGACCTGCGCCAGCACCTGTGCCTGCGCGGCCGTTTCACCAGCGGCGCGATGCCGGCGTGGGCGTTTGAACGCGACGGCGAGTCCGTCACGGTGGAGGTGGATGGTCCGCTGATCGTCAGCCTGGGGGCGGCGGTGGACCTGGCGGTCGATGCGGCGGTGGCGGGCGCCGGAGTGGTCTATCTGTTCGAGGACTGGCTGCAACCGTACCTGGATCGGGGCGAACTGGAGCCGGTGCTGGCTGACTGGTGGCCCAGCTTCACCGGCCCCTTGCTGTATTTTCCGGGCCGGCATTATCTGCCGGCGCCGTTGCGTGCCTTCGTGGATTTCGTCCAGGCGGCGCGCTGGTAGCGCGGTCGCGGCTGCGACTGTCGCCGCTACCGCTACCGCGATAGTGACCTCGGCCTCGACCTCAACCGTAACCGCGTCGGCACCCGTGTCTGCGGACGCCGACGCCGCTTAGCGCGCCGCCGTCAATGCGCCCATGGCCTGGCGCATGAAAGCCAGCGTGGCGTCATCGGCCCAGGTGCCGGCGGTCAGTTCGGGCTCGGTCATCAGGGCGTGGCGGAATTTCGCGTGGGTCGCGGGATCGTTGCCGGCGTAGCTGCAAAACAGTTCCAGCCATTGCCGCGCGAGTTCGCGGCCGGCGGCCGAGTCGGGCGCCTGCCCGGCATCGATCGCGTCGCGCACCCGCGCCATCAGGGCCGGCCATTCGCCGGCGCGGTCGTGATAATGCGCCCGCATGAACCGGGCCTCGTCCGGCGTCAGGTGTTTTTCGTAGAGCCGCAGCTTGCTTTCGGAGAAGGCGCGCACCACGTAGTCGCGCATGGCCGGCGAGATACCGATGTGTTCCTGCATGGCCGGTTCCCGTTCGTGCATCTGGTTGAGCTTCACGAGCAGGCGCGCATCGCCGTTGGTGTCGCGCAGCAGCAGCGTCATCCAGCGCAGGGCCAGCGCCTGCGAACGCGGGTCCTCGGGCGGGGCGCCGTCGTCCATCTGCCGGCGCACGTCGGCGATCAGCGCAAGCCAGCCGGCGTCGTCGTTCGGGCCTCGGCGGTACATGGGCAGACGCGCCAGTTCTTCCTGGGAGAAATATTTGTCGTACATGTTCATCAGTTCCAGAGTGGTCAGCCAATCGGCCAGTTCCGGCTCCGCTCCCATCGCCAACTGGCCTTGCAACTGCGCGAGGCGTTCGCGCAGCCGGGTGGCATGTTGGATCTGGCTGTCGAGCATCGCGATCTGTCTGGCGATGATCTCGTCCAGCGGCGTGCCGGGCTGGTCCAGGTAGGCGCCGATCTCGGCCAGCGGCAATCCGAAGCGACGCAATGCCTGTATCTGGTGCAGTCGGGCGATGTCGTCGCGGCCGTAGAGCCGGTAGCCGTTGTCGGCGCGCGCCGAAGGCGTCAGCAGGCCGATCGCGTGATAGTGGTGCAGCGTGCGGACGGTCAGTCCGCTGCGCTTGGCCAGTTCTCCTACTTTCAGTCGCATGGGGTTCCTTCGTGAATGGCGCAGGCCGAACTTTTGGGCATGACGTTACGTAAGGGTCAAGCGTTGGCGGATCGATTTGTGGATCGATTCGTGGGCCGGGCGTGCAGGGAGGCGGTCGCGCCGGCAAGCTTGCTGGCGCGCCGGCCCGGCCCTGCCTGTGGGACCGGCCGGTCGTTCGCTGGGGGATGGATGTCCGCGGGCGGGGCGGCCCCGGGGGTGATGTCCATGGACGACCCGGGCAACCGCGCCGTCTGGAAGAAGCGGGCGCGGGGCGAGTGCCCGTGGCGCCCGTCGCGCCGTGACGTCAGCCGCAGCGGATCGCCGTCATCACGTCCTTGTCGTCGACGATCAGGTTCAGGCGGGTGTCGTTGTATTCCATGGTGACCAATTGGCCCGGACGCAGGATGCGGGCCTTGGTGGCGCCGCTGCGGCTGCGCAGGTCTTCCATGACGGACTCGGTGGCCTTTTGGCCGATCTGGGATTGCAGCGCGCTGGCATCGCAGGTCTTGCGGGCGCTGGCGGACGGGGTGGAAGACGATGCGTACGAGGCACCGGACGCGCTGTCGGAGGCGGTGGGCGAGCTGGCACTGCTGGAGGAGGCGGATGAAGAGGAACGCGGGGCCCCGGTGTTGGCGCAGGCGCTCAGCGTGGCTACCAGCAGAACGGGAATCAGCTTGCGGATCATGATCACTCCTAAAAAGAAAACACTTCCACGGCACGGCCATCACGCGGGCTGGCGGGCGGCGCGGAAAATCCATCATAGACCAGCCGCCCGCGCCGCGCTTGGCCGAGGCATGCGGTCGGACCCCGGGGCGTCGCCGTGGCCGCCGCGCCTCTGCGCCGTGCCCGGTGGAACAGGGGGCCAACGTCTCGCCGCCGCGCGCCGCCATCAGTGGAAATTGCGGCTGGGCGTGGTCAAGCCGCCCAGCAGTTCGGACAGGTCCACCAGCCGCTGCGCGATCAGGTGGCGCACGCCGTCCACGCTCTGCCACGATCCATACACGCCCAGCAGGCTGGCGCCGAGCAGCTCGCGGCGCTGGCGTTCGATCAGTTCGGGGCGCACCACCACGTTGACCGGGCCGGTTTCGTCTTCCAGCGTGACGAAGATCACGCCCTTGGAGGTCTGCGGCCGCTGGCGCACGGTGACGATGCCGCAGGCGCGCGCCACGCGCTTGTCGGGGTAGCCGTTGAGCACGCTGGCCGGCTGGAAATTGCGCGCCGCCAGTTGCGGCCGCAGCAGCTCGACGGGGTGGCGCCGCAGGGTCAGGCCGACGCTGCGGTAGTCGGCCGCCACGGTCTGGTTTTCAGTCGGCGCGGTCAGTTGCGGGATTTCGGTTTCGTGGATGGCGGCGTCGCGCAGCAGGTCGCGGCTGTGGACGCTGGCGGCGGCTTCCCAACTGGCCTGGCGGCGGTGGCCGGCCAGGGTGCGCAGGGCGTCGCCGGCGGCCAGGGCGTTCAGGTCGTGGCGCGTCAGGGCGGCGCGGCGGGCCAGGTCGCCGGTGCTGGTGAAGGGGGCGTCGGCGCGGGCCGCCTCGATGCGGCGGGCGCTGTCTTGGTGCAGGCCCTGGATCAGGCTCAGGCCGAGACGCACGGCGGGGCGGATTTCGTCCGGCGGGGGGGCGTGAGGATGGGGCCGGCGCGGCGGCGCGTCGACGGGCGCGGGCTCCAGCGCCGCGTCCCAGCCGCTGACGGTCACGTCCACCGGCAGCACCCGCACGCCATGGCGGCGCGCGTCCTGCACCAGTTGCGCCGGCGCGTAAAAGCCCATGGGCTGGGAGTTGAGCAGCGCGGCCAGGAAGGCCTCGGGTTCGTGGCGCTTGAGCCAGGAACTGGCGTAGGCCAGCAGCGCGAAGCTGGCGGCGTGGCTTTCGGGGAAGCCGTATTCGCCAAAACCTTCGATCTGGCGGAACAGCGCCTCGGCGAATTCCAGCGTGTAATTGTGGGCCAGCAGGCCGCCGACCAGCTTGGCGCGGTATTTGTCGACGCCGCCCTTGCGCTTCCAGGCGGCCATGGAGCGCCGCAACTGGTCGGCATCGCCCGGTGAGAAGCCGGCCGCGACCACCGCGATCTGCATCACCTGTTCCTGGAAGATGGGCACGCCCATGGTGCGGCTGAGCACGCCGCGCACTTTCTCGCTGGGGTAGCTTTCCTTTTCCTTGCCCTGGCGGCGGCGCAGGTACGGATGCACCATGCCGCCCTGGATCGGGCCGGGCCGCACGATGGCCACCTGCACCACCAGGTCGTAGTATTCGCGCGGCCGCAGGCGCGGCAGCATGGTCATCTGGGCGCGCGATTCGATCTGGAACACGCCGATGGTGTCGGCCTCGCAGATCATGTCGTAGGTGGGTTCGTCGCCTTCGGGAATGTCCTGCAGCCGCAGCGGCTGGCCGCGGCGCTGGCCGGCCAGTTCCAGGGTGCGGCGCAGCGCCGAGAGCATGCCCAGCGCCAGCACGTCGACCTTGAGCAGCTTGAGCGCGTCCAGGTCGTCCTTGTCCCACTGCACCACGCTGCGGTCGGCCATGGCGGCGTTTTCGATCGGCACCAGCCGCGACAGCTTGCCGCGCGAGATGACGAAGCCGCCCGGGTGCTGCGACAGGTGGCGCGGAAAACCCATCAGGGTCTGGGCCAGCGCGGCCCACTGCCGCGCCATTTGCGATTCCGGGTCCAGGCCGCAGGCGCCCAGGGTGCGCAGCATTTCCTGCTTGCTGTCCCACCACTGGTGGGCGCGCGCCACCGCGTCGATCACGCCCGGGTCCACGCCCAGCGCGCGGCCGGTGTCGCGCAGCACGCTGCGCGGGCGGTACGAGATCACCACGGCGGTCAGGGCGGCGCGCTGGCGGCCGTACTTGCGGTAGATGTACTGGATCACTTCCTCGCGCCGCTGGTGTTCGAAGTCGACGTCGATGTCGGGCGGCTCGTTGCGTTCCTTGCTGATGAAGCGCTCGAACAGGTTGGTGCCGCGGCGCGGATCGACCTCGGTGATGCCCAGGCAGTAGCAGACCGCCGAGTTGGCGGCCGAACCGCGCCCCTGGCACAGGATGCCGTTGTTGCGGGCGTACAGCACGATGTCGTAGACGGTGAGGAAGTAGGCCTCGTATTGCAGGTCGGCGATCAGCGCCAGTTCCTTTTCGATCTGTTCGCTGACGTGGGCCGGCGTGCCGCCCGGAAAGCGCCGCGCGGCGCCGGCCAGGGTTTCCTGGCGCAGGTAGGTGGCGGGGGTGTGGCCGCGCGGGATGATTTCGTCGGGGTATTCGTAGCGCAGTTCGTCCAGCGAGAAGGCGCAGCGCCGCGCCACCACCAGGGTCTGCGCCAGCGCCTCGGGCGGATACAGGTTGGCCAGCCGCATTCGGGTGCGCAGGTGCTGCTCGGCGTTGCCCGACAGCGCGTAGCCGCATTGCGACACGGGCTGGTGGGTGCGGATGCTGGTCAGGGTGTCGTGCAGCGGCTTGCGCGAGCGCACGTGCATCTGCACCTGGCCCAGCGCGACCACCGGCAGGTCGGCGGCGCGCGCGGCGTGGTCGACGGCGGCGCGGTGCAGGTCGTCGCGCGAGCGGTACAGCAGGGTCAGGCCGACCCAGGCGCGGCGCGGGAAGGTGGCGGCCAGCCAGCGCGCCTGCTGCGCCATGCGGTCGGGGTCGTCGCCGTAGACGGGCGACAGGATCGCCAGGCATTCGGGCAGGTGGCGCAGGTGTTCGTAGCCCGGCGGTGGATGGGTGAGGTCCTCGGGCGCCAGCCGGTATTCGCCCTTGGGGGCGCGGGTGCGGGCCAGGGTGATGAGTTCGGACAGGTTGCCGTAGCCCTCGCGGGTCTGGGCCAGCAGGGTCAGGTCCAGCGGCGCGGCCTCGGGGCCGGCGCGCAACCGGAAGGTGGCGCCGATGATGAGCGGCAGCTTCTGGGTCTTGGCTTCGACGTGGGCGCGCACCACGCCGGCCAGGCTGCATTCGTCGGTGATGGCCAGGGCGGCGTAGCCCAGTTCGGCGGCGCGGGCGGCCAGTTCCTCGGGGTGCGAGGCGCCCTGCAGGAACGAGAAGTTCGACTGGCATTGCAGTTCGGCGTAGCCGGGCAACCCGACAGGCGGACCGGGGGCGTCATCATGCGGATCGTCGGGCGCTTGCATGGCGGAGTCAGGCGTACAGCCCGTGCAGGTGCCAGCGCGCGTGCGCGTCGTCGCGCTCGCGGTAGATCCAGTAGCGCGCGCCGGCGGCGTCCTCGGCCACGAAGTAGTCGCGCACGGTCAAGGCCGGGTCCCACCAGCCGCTTTCGATGCGTTCGGGGCCGCGCATCAGCCGCAGTGCCTGGCCGGCGTATTGCGGCCGGTGGCCGGCGAGTTTGAGCGGCAGCGGCGGGTCCAGCAGCCAGAAGGGGCGGTCCAGGGGTTCGGGCTGCGGTTCGGGGCGCGGCGGCGGTTCCAGCGCGTCGCCCCAGGCATTGGCGGCTTCGGGCCGATGGTCGGGGATGGGGCAGGCGTGGCGCACCTGGTCGCGGCCCAGCCGCGCGGTCAGCAGGTCCAGCAGGCGGGCGTGGTCGGCGGCGGTGCCGCCGGGTTCGGGGAACAGCGTGGTGCTGGTGGCGGGCTGTTCGGTGGTGTCGGGCGCGAGCAGCGTCACCGCGATCACCGGCGCTTCGAGCGTCAGGCGGCCGAGCTTTTCGCGCAGCAGGTTGAGGATCTGCGGCGCCTGCCACACGGGCTGGGCCAGCGCCAGTTCCAGGTCGGTGGGTGGGCGCGCATGGCGGCCGCGTTCGTGGTCCAGGCGCAGCAGCACGCGCCGCACCGCCAGTTGCCGAGCCGCCAGCCAGCCGCCCAGTTGCTCGGCCAGGCGCCGCGCCACGGCCAGCACCGCGTCGGTGTGTTCAAGGTATTCCATCAGCTCGATGCGGCGCTCGAAGCGCGGCGGCGGCTCGATCCAGCGGTGCAGTTCGGGCGACTGGCCATAGGCCGCGTCCAGCGCCTGCAGCAGGTCGGGCGCGCTGCGCCGTTGCAGGCCGGCGCGCGGCAGGGCGCGCAGGTCGGCCAGGGTGTGGCAGCCGATGTCGTTGAGCCAGTCCAGGCGCGGCCGGGCCTGGGGCAGCAGGGCCACGGGCAGGGCGTCGAGCCGGCGCGCCAGCGTGCGCGGGGTGAGCACCCGGCGCGCCGGCCGGCGTCCGCCGCGGTGCGCCAGCAGCCAGGCGCCGGCGGCGGTGGGCGCCATGCCCAGCGACACGCGCAGGTCCAGCGCGGCCAGCGTGGCGGCCACGCGCCGGTGCAGCGCGCGCGGCCCGCGGAAGAACAGCAGGCTGGCGCCGACGTTGAGCAGCACGGTGTCTGCGTCCGCCAGCGCGACCTCGGGGGTGTATTGCAGCAGCGCCAGCGCCGCGCCTTGCAGGGTGTCGGCCTCGGCCAGCGGGTCGCGCGCCAGCAGTTCGACCGTGGGCGCGATGGCGGCCGCGCCGCCGCGGCGCATGCCCGGGCGCACGCCGGCCTGGCGCGCGGCGGGCGTGAGGGCGGCGACGCGTTCCTGGTCGAGGACCGCGTAGGCCTGCGCCTCAAGCGGCCAGTGCGGGCGCAGTGCGTCCAGCGGCAGGCAGCGCAGGCAGGCGGCGATCCAGAGGCGCATGGCGGGTGGGCGCCAGGACGCCGGGCTCCAGGCCCACGTACAGCGGGGCCTCGCAGACCGGTCCGCGGCGCTTGAGGATATGGACGGACAGCCCACCCGGCGCGGGCGCGAGCGCCAGGCGCAAGGGGGCGGGAGTGGCGTGCTGCGCCGCGCTGGCCGGGCGCAGGGCGACGAACAGCAGGTCGCTGGCCTGGGCCGCCAGGTGCAGCCGGCGCAGCGATTCGGGGCGCACGTGGGGCAGCCAGCAGAGCAGGGCGCCGCAGCTGCCGTTTTTCAGGATCTGTTCGGCGGCCCAGAGGGCGTCCAGCGGTTTTTCGGGGGCGACCCAGAGCAGTTGGCGCGGGTCGAGCCGCCAGCTCATCCAGCTGGCGATGTGCGGCGCGTGCGGCGGCTGCACCAGGGCGATGGCGCGGCGCGTTTCCAGTTGCGCCAGGGCCGGGCGCAGCAGGCGGATTTCACCGATGCCGGGTTGCGGCGCCAGCAGCTCGATCAGCGAGCCCAGCGGCCAGCCGCCGTCCGGCAGCTCGGCCGACAGGGCGGCGTGGCCGGTGGGCAGGCTGCGGGCGGCGCCGCGCGCCAACTGGGTGGCGCGCCACAACGCGGGATGGATCTGTTCTGGCGACGGCATGGCGGGCGGACGACCCGGTTTTCCTGGGTGAAGATTCGGTGGGCGGCGGTACGGCCGGGCAGGGAAGCGCCTGTCCGGAATCGCTTGTTGCTGTATGAATATACAGTATTTTACCCGACCCGCAAGGCACCGGATGTATCTGTCGCTTGCACCGTATTGGTGCGCGCCGCAAGGCCCGCTTCGAGGCGCGATGCGCCGTCGCCACCCGCGCCACGCCCCTGGCAGGTGCCGGTCATTAACCCGTGCACGGCTTGGCACGCTTCCTGCTTCTGTCCCCATGTCACCGTCTCCTCACGCAACAACGTCCAACAAAAGGAGTGCTGAACATGGCCCATCAACCCGAACGCATCGTCGAACTGTCACGCCGCGTCGAGCGCATTTCGAACGAGAAGATCGAGAGCATCGTCGACATCAACCAGCAGGCCAAGTACTTGTCGCTGAACGCGCGCATCGAAGCCGCGCGCTCGGGCGAGGCGGGACGCGGTTTCGCGGTGGTGGCCAACCAGGTGCAGTACGTGTCCGAGCAGATCACCGGCATCGCCGACGCGCTCAAGGAAGAGTTGGCCGGGTCCATCGCCGACCTGATCCGCATCGGCGAAAACACTCTGCACGAAATCCGCGGCTACGAGGGCCGCCGCCTGGGCGACCTGGCGCTGAACATGATCGAGACCATGGACCGCAACCTGTACGAGCGTTCCTGCGACGTGCGCTGGTGGGCCACGGATTCCGCGGTGGTGCGGGCCTTGCAGGAACCCGGCGCCGACAGCGCCCGCCACGCCAGCGGCCGGCTGGGCGTGATCCTGGACAGCTATACCGTTTACCTGGACCTGTGGGTGGCCGACGCGCAGGGCCGGGTGGTGGCCAGCGGCCGCCCGGACCGCTATCCCCAGGCGCGCGGCGCCGACGTCAGCCAGGCCGAATGGTTCCGGCGCGGCATGGCCACGGCCGACGGCGGCGAGTACGTGGCCATGGACATCGACAGCGAGCGCCTGCTGGACGGCGCCCACGTCGCCACCTACGCCACTGCGATCCGACGCGATGCCGACAAGCAGGGCGAACCGCTGGGCGTGCTGGGGGTGTTCTTCGACTGGAGCCAGCAGGCCGACAGTATCGTCAGGTCGGTGGGATTGTCGGAAGAGGAGTGGGCGCGCACCCGCTGCCTGCTGGTCGACAGCCGCCAGCGCGTCATCGCCGCCTCGGACGGCCCCGTGTCGCTGAAGGAGCGCTACGTGCTGCGCCACGACGAGCGGCCGCGCGGCTACTACGAAAACGCCGATCGCGGCCTGGTGGGGTTCTCGCTGACGCCGGGCTATGAGACCTATGCCGGCCTGGGCTGGTACGGCGTCATCGCGCAGCGCCCGCGCGACAGCTTCGAATAGGGGCGGCGCGGGTCAGGTCCGCGCGGGCTGGCCGGCGGCCACGGGCGCGTCCTGGCCCACGCCGGCGGCGCGGTCGGCCTCGAAACCGTAGAACTGCATGTCCTGGTAGCGGATCCAGCGCGACTTTTTCACCAGCCGGTGGCCGATCCAGAACGCCAGGAACAGCGGGATCGCCAGGTAGGTCGAGACCACCCCGATCCAGTCGATGCGCTCGTCCAGGAAGGCCTGGTAGTTCTGGCCCAGCGTGACCAGCAGGCACAGCATGAAGGCCAGCAGCGGCCCGAACGGGAACAGGCCGGCCTTGTAGGGCAGGTTGGCGGTGTCGTAGCCGTGCTTCACGTAGCCCTGGCGGAAGCGGTAGTGGCTGACGGCGATGCTGAGCCAGACGATGAATTCGGTCATGCCGGCGAAGTTCAGCAGCCAGATGTAGACCGCCTTGGGGCTGTAGACCACGCTGAACATGCACAGGCAGGCCAGCGCGGTGGTGGCCAGCAGGGCGTACAGCGGCACGCCGTTGCCCGTCACGCGCTGGAACAGCCTCGGCGCCTGGCCCTCGACCGCCATGTTGAACAGCATCCGCGTGGCGGCGTACATGCCCGAATTGCCGGCCGACAGCACCGAGGTCAGGATCACCGCGTTCATCACGGTGGCCGCCGACAGCAGCCCGGCGTGCTGGAACACCAGCGTGAAGGGGCTGACGGCGATGTCCTCGACCTCGTTGCGCAGCAACTGCGGGTCGGTGTAGGGGATCAGCAGGCCGATGATCAGGATCGCCAGCACGTAGAACAGCAGGATGCGCCAGAACACGTGGTTGATGGCGCGCGGCACGTTGCGGCGCGGGTTCTCGGATTCGCCGGCGGCCACGCCGACCAGCTCGGTGCCCTGGAACGAATAGGCCACCACCATGGCCACTCCGACCCAGGTGGCGGCGTTGCCAACGAAGGGCGCGTCGCCCACCGTCCAGTTGCCCAGGCCGACCGGCGCGTCGCTATGGATGATGCCCACCAGCATCGCCAGGCCCAGCACGATGAAGCACAGTACCGCTACCACCTTGATGATGGCGAACCAGTATTCGGCTTCGCCGAAGCTGCGCGCCGAGAAGGCGTTCAGGCCGAAGGTCAGGGCCAGGAAGAGAACGCTCCAGATCCAGCCGGGGGTGTCGGGGAACCAGTACGCCATTACCAGTTGGGCGGCCACCACGTCCACCGCCACCACCGTGGCCCAGCTGAGCCAGAAGTTCCAGCCCAGCGCGAAGCCGAAGCCGCCGTCCACGTAGCGCGAGGCGTAGGTGCAGAACGAGCCCGACACGGGCATGAAGGTGGCCAGTTCGCCCAGGCTGGTCATGATGAAATAGACCATCAGGCCGATCAGCAGGTAGACCGTGAGCGCGCCGCCGGGGCCGGCCTGGGCGATGGCCGCGCCCGAGGCGATGAACAGGCCGGTGCCGATGGCGCCGCCCAGGGCGATCATGGTCAGGTGGCGCGCCTTGAGCACGCGGTGCAACTGGTTCTTGCCGGCCGGCGGGGTTCCCGAATCTGTCGTCGGTGTTTTCATGGAATGCACAGGTTGATGCAAAGCGCTGCGCTGGCCACGAACGCCCGTCAGCGCCTGGTGGACACCGGGGGCAGTAGCCGGCCCGGTGGGCGCCTTGCCTAGGATTGCGTGTGGCGGGCATTTTACAATGGGGCCATCCAGAGCCTGTCCGGAGCCGTAGCATGGCCACTTCTTCCCCCGCGTCCCCCCACGAAATCGAATTCCTGCCCGAGCCCGGCACCGAGGTTCGACAGTTGTTCATCCTGCTGCATGGCGTCGGTGGCTCGCCCGACAACCTGGTGCCGCTGGCCGAAGCGGTGCGCGCCGCGTTTCCCAGCGCGGCGGTGCTGATTCCCGCAGGCTTCGAGCCCTTCGACGGCGGCGGCGCCGGCCGCCAGTGGTTCTCGGTGCGCGGCGTGTCCGAGGACAACCGGCCCGAGCGCGTGGCCCAGGCCCTGCCGCCGCTGGAAGCCTATGTGAAGGCGGCCCAGGCCCGCTTCGGCCTGTTGCAGTCCGACACCGCGCTGGCCGGTTTCTCGCAGGGCGCCATCATGGCGCTCGAACTGGTGCAGGCGCACGACGGCATGGCCGGCCGCGTGATCGCGTTTTCGGGCCGCTACGCACAATTGCCCAAGGCCGCGCCACAGTACACCACGCTGCACCTGCTGCATGGCGCCAACGACCCGGTAATGCCGGTGGCCCTGATCCAGGCGGCGCAGGCGCGGCTGGACGAACTGCATGGCGATTCGACCATCGACGTGGCCACGCACGTCGGCCACGAACTGCATCCGGCCCTGATCCAGCGCGCCATCGTGCGCCTGCAGACCTGCGTGCCGTTGCGTAGCTGGGAAGCGGCGCTGGGCCTGAACCAGTCGCCGCCCGACGGCACCACGGTGCATTGAAGGCGCGCGACGCCGGCATTTGCAGATACCATGTCGGCCTGATCAATTCCGCCGCTGAATCCCATCGGATGAGCCTGCCCGGATGAGCCCCGCCAAATCCCCCGCCGCCGCGCGCGACGCCGATCCGGTCGGCGGCGCGCAGAGCATCTTCCGCGTGCTGCGCATCCTCAAGTACGTGGGCGCCGCGCCCGCGCGCGGGGTCGGCCTGACCGACGTGGCGCGCGACCTGGGCCTGACGCCGCCCACCGCGCACCGCATGCTGTCGGCCCTGCTGCAGGAGGGCTTCCTGGCGCTCAATCCCAAGCTCAAGACCTACAGCCTGGGCCGCGAGTCGTACATCCTGGGGCTGGCGGCCGAAAGCCGCCACGGCATCAAGGCGTTCGCCGAATCGGCGGTGCTGCGGCTGGCGCAATCGACCGGCGACACCAGTTTCCTGTCGGTGCGCTCCGGCCACGAGGCGGTCTGCGTCGACCGCAAGACGGGCGATTTTCCCATCAAGATCCTGACGCTGGAGGTCGGCCACCGCCGGCCGCTGGGTGTGGGGGCGGGCAGCCTGGCGCTGCTGGCGTTCCTGCCCAACGACGATATCGAGCGGGTGCTGGCGCGCTACGACGCCTCGGCCGCGCCCGACCTGCCGTCCACCGCCATGCTGCGCGAAGACATCGCCGCGGCCCGCAAGAATGGCTATGCGCTGAACCCGGGGCGCATCATCCCGGACATGCTGGGGGTGGGCGTGCCGGTGTACGACCGCGAGCAGCACGTGGTGGCCGCGCTCAGCGTGGCCGCGATCCGCTCGCGGCTGTCGGGGGCGCGGTTGCAGGAAGTGGTGGCGGCGCTGCAACGCGCCGCCACGGAACTGGGCGCCGAACTGGGGCCGCGTCCGGCCTGAAGCGCGACGCCGCCAGGCCTGCTACGCCGGCTATCGTCCCGCGCAGGACTTGCCGCCGTCCACCGGCAGGCACACGCCGGTGATGTACTTCGCCTCGTCGCTGGCCAGGAACAGCGCCGCGTGCGCCACGTCCCAGGCGTCGCCCATGCGGCCCATCGGGCTGGCGGCGTGGCGGCGCCGGCGCATTTCCTCGACATCCTCGAACTGGCCGGCGATCTGCGCGTAGATCAGCGGCGTGTCCATCACGCCCGGCAGCACCGCGTTGACGCGAATGTTGTCGGGCGCGTAGCGCACCGCCAGGGCGCGGGTCAGATGGTTGAGCCCGGCCTTGGCGGCGTAATACGAGGTGTATGGATAGGTGTTGACCTGGATCGAGGCCAGCGACGAGATGTTGACGATGCTGCCGCCGCCTTGGGCCAGCATCGCCGGCAGCACGTGCTTGCAGGTCAGGAACACGCCGGTCAGGTTGGTGTCCATGACCCGGTGCCAGCTATCCTCGCTGGCCTCGATCGGGTCGCCCATCTCGGTGATGCCGACGTTGTTGTGCAGCACGTCGATGCGGCCGGCCTGGGCCAGCGCGGCCCGCACCGCCGCCAGGATCTGCGCGCTGTCGGTCACGTCGGCCGCCAGCGCGGTGCAGCGGCCGCCTTCCCCGGTGATGATGCGGCGGGTTTCCTCGGCCGATTCCGGCCGCAGGTCCACCGCGAACACGTGCGCGCCTTCGCGGGCATAGAGGGCGGCGGCGGCGCGGCCGTTGCTCCAGCCCGGGCCGGAAGAACCCGCGCCGAACACCAGCGCGGTCTTGCCCTGCATGCGCTGGCCCATGTCAGTCCACCGAGATGTGCGCGAACTCGGCCACCTTCTTCCACTTGGCCACGTCTTCCTTGATCATCGCGGCGAAGGCCTCCGGCTTGTCGGCCACCACGTAGGCGCCCACGCCGGCGTACTTGGCCTGCACCCCGGGGTCGGCCAGGGCACGGCGTGAGGCCTCGCCCAACTTGGCCAGGACCGGCGCGGGCAGGCCGGCCGGGGCCAGCAGGCCGTTCCACATTTCGGCGTCATAGGTCGGCAGGCCGACCTCGGCGAAGGTGGGCACATCCGGCAGTTGCGGCAGGCGCTTGCGCGCCGCCACCACGATGGCGCGCAGGCTGCCCGACTGGATGTGCGCCATCGACGAGGCCGCCGTGTCCCACAGGATCGGCACCTGGCCAGCGATGACGTCATTGAGCGCCGGGCCGGTGCCGCGATACGGCACGTGCATCATGTCCAGTCCCGACAGCGACTTGTAGTACTCCATCGCCATGTGGGTGGCGCCGCCGTTGCCCGACGAGGCATACGAATACTTGCCCGGCGCGCCCTTGATCAGCGCGACGAAAGAAGCGTAGTCCTTGGCCGGGAAATCCTTGTTGACCACGATCACGCCCGGCACGCGGATGATCTGCGTGACCGGCGTGAAGTCCTTGATCGCGTCATAGGGCAGGTTCTTGTAGACCGCCGAGTTGGTGCCGTTGGTGCTGGAGGTGCCCAGCAGCAGCGTGTAGCCGTCGGCCGGCGCGCTGGCCACCGCGCGCGTGCCGACCGTGCCGCCGGCGCCGCCGCGGTTCTCGACCACCACGGGCTGGCCGATCTGCTTGCCCAGAGCCTCGGCGAAGATGCGGCCGACCACGTCCGAGGTGCCGCCGGGCGGGAACGGCACGATCAGGCGGATCGGGCGGTCGGGGTAGTTGCTCTGGGCGCCGGCGGATGGCGCCAGCACGGTGGCCAGGGCGGCGGCGGCCACGGTCAGCCAGGTACGGATTTTCATGGGGTTGTCTCCTCGCTTGGAATGTCTGTGTTGTTATTCAGGCTCAGGCGATGCGGTCGCCCGGCTTGATCTTGGCGGCCCGGCTGTCCACGCCCGGCAGCATGTGCGCGGGGTCGCGCGTCACCACCACGTCCAGCACGGTGGGGCGGTCCTTGCAGGCATAGGCGGCGGCCAGCGCGGCCGGGATCTCGGCCGGGTCCTCCACCCGGATGCCGTTGCAGCCCAGCGCCCGCGCCACGTTGGCGTAGTTGGTCTCGGCCAGGTCCGACGACTGGTAGCTGCCGCTGCCGTACATCAGATGCTGCAAGGCCTTGATATAGCCCGAGGCGGCATTGTTGACCACCACCAGGGTGAAGGCCAGGCCCATGCGCACGGCGGTTTCCAGTTCGCCCAGCGACATGTTGCAGCCGCCGTCTCCGGTCAGGCTCACCACCTGCCGACCGGGCGCGGCGGCGGCCGCGCCGATGGCGCCGGGGATGCCGTAGCCGATGGAGGCGAAGCCGCGGTCCGGCACGAAGCCGCGCCCGGCGCGCTTGGTGTCGAACAGCAGGCCGCCCCAGTGCGCGGCGAAGCCGCCGTCGGCCACCAGCACGCCGTCCTCGGGCAGGCTGGCGTTGATCTCGTGCATCAGGCGCGCCATGCCGATGGGCCGGTCAGCCGAGGTCAGCTTGGCGCGCACCGATTCGCGCCAGGTGTGCATCGCCTGGCCGACTTCGGCGGCGTAGCTTTCGCGGCGGGCGCCGCCGTGGTCGGCTTGGGCGGCCAGGGCCTGGTCCAGTTCGGCCAGCGTGGCGCGGGCGTCGCCCCATAGCCGCAGCGTCGGCGTGGTGGTGCGGTCGAATTCCTCGGCCACGATGTCCAGGTGGATGATGGGCGCGCCGGTGGCCAGCAGGTCGTAGCGGCGCGTGGCCACTTCGCCCAGCTTGCAACCGACCACGAACAGGCAGTCGGACTTGGCGATCAGGTCGTTGGCGATGCGGCTGTAGCGGCCGAACAGGCCCGCGTTCAGCGGATCGTCGCAGGCGATGGCGCCCTTGCCGCTCATGGTGTGGGCGACCGGGACGTTGTAGCGCCGCGCGAAATCCTGCACCGCCTCGGCGGCCTCGCTGATGTGCACGCCGCCGCCGCACAGCATCAGCGGGCGGTCGGCGCCGGCCAGCATGGCGGCGGCCTGCGCCAGCGCGTCGGCATCCGGGCGGCAGCGCAGCGCGGGCGCGCGGCGGTAGGTCTCGCCGGCGTGGAAGGCGGCGGCGTCGAAGGCGTGGACTTCATGCGCGATGTCCTCGGGCACGTCCAGCACCACCGGGCCGGGCCGGCCGCTGGTGGCGATGGCGAAGGCGCGCCGCACCAGTTCGGGAATGCGCTCGATCTTCTCGACCCGCAGCACGTCCTTGACCACCGGGCGCAGCACTTCCAGTTGGCGCGCCTCCTGGGTCATGTTCTTCCACGAATGCATGCGGTGCGAGTCGCCCACCAGCGCCACCATGGCGGTGCCGGCGTTGTAGGCCTCGGCCAGGCCGGTGACCAGGTTGGTGGCGCCGGGGCCGAGGGTGGCGTCGCACACTGCGGGACGGCCGCTGACCTTGGTGTAGGCGTCGGCGGCGAACACCGCGCAGCGTTCGTCGTTGATCAGGTTGTGGTTCAGCTTCAGGCGCCGCACCGCGTCGTAGAACGGCAGCAGCTGGAAGCCGCCCATGCCGAACATCAGGCCGACGTCATGCGCCGCGAACATGCGGGCGATGGCTTCGCCGCCGGTGATTTCAAGGGTTTCCGACATGCGGGGAATGCTCCAGGTGGGTTGCGCGCCCGGCCAGCAGGGCGTCGATAAAGGATTTCAGGGGGGCGCCGATGCGGCAGCCGAGTTCGCGGGCGCGGGCGTTGGCGCACGACACCACACCGTCCTCGTAGCAGGAGCGCGCGTCGCCGATGCGGGCGCTATGGGCCGACACCGTCAGTGCGGCGATGCCGCGCTGCTGCAGCAGGGGCAGGCGGCCGATGCCGGCGCTGTCCTTGCCGATGCCGGCATCGTTGAAGGTCACCAGCCAGGGGCGCGGGCGCACGCCGTCGGTGGCCAGGCCGGCCAGCCGTTCGCCGTGCGAGGCGGTGACGGCGATGCGGCCGTCGTCGTCCGCCTCCAGCAACGAGACCGAGTCGGCGCCGATCACGCGCGGCGTGCCGTCGGCGGCCGTGGCCAGGACCGCGCGGGCCTCGTGGCGCGGCGCCGGCCAGCTTGGCGCCATGTCGGCCTCGGCCAGCCGCTGCGCGGCCTGCGCCACGGCCATGCCAGGGCGGCAGCCGAGCGCGTGGGCCAGGCCATTGACGTGGCTGATGATGCCGTGGCGCGCCATGTCGGCGCCGTCGCCGATGCGGCAACTGCGGTAGTCGGCGGTGGCGGCGGCTACGCCCCATTGCTGCAGTTCGTCCAGGCCGGCGATGCCGGCCTGCTGCCAGCCCACGCCGGCGTCGTTCAAGACCACCGCGCGTACCCGGCCCCGGGCGGCGCAATAGGCGGCGTAGCTGCCGCCGTGCGAACCGGCGATCACCACGCGGCCGGCGTCTGTGGGGGCCAGCTTGGTGATGCTGTCGAGGATGCGCGCGGGCCCGATAGGCTTACAGTCTTCCATATTATGGATATTTGATCGAAATCGCTCCAGGAATCGAGGGATTTCCAGAGGATTGCTTTGTCTCTATATGAGTTTGAATAATGATATGAAGATGATTCTAAGAGGGGGCGGCGCCGATTCACAACACTGCCTCCATATTATGGAATCTATTTGAAAATAGCCGGGCGGGACAGGCCAGACGGGAGGGATATGGCGAATCGGCCCGGCCGGCGGCATCGTCCGCGTGGGGCGCGCGCAGGGTGAGATAGGCGCTGAGGCGTGCGCCCAGATGTGCGCGGGGTCTTGATACAGGTCCTGCGCTGGGACGGGCAGTGGGGGGGCGAACGATCACGCGCGGCAAGCGCGGCGCGATGTCCGTGAGGTGAAGAAGCGGCCCGCGCACCGCAACGATGGACGGGCCGGGCGGCCCGCCGCGTCTACGTTTCCCAGCCGCCGCCCAGCGCCAGGAACACGGCGATCTGGTCGTTGCTGAGTTCGGCCTGGCCGGCGGCCAGCGCGCTTTCGCTGCTGGCCAGCGTGCGCTCGGCGTCGAGCACCGTCAGGTAGTCGGTCTTGCCGTATTGGAACAACTGGCGCGCCTGCGATGCGGCCTGGGCGGCCTGGTCGCGCGCGGCCTGCAGCGCGGCCTGGCGGTCGAGCTGGCGTGCATACACCACCAGCGCGCTCTCGGTTTCGCGCAGCGCGTTCAGCACCGAGGCGTCAAAGCGCGCCACGGCGGCCTTGGTGTTGGCCTCGGCCTCGGCGATGCGCGCCTGCACCGCGCCGGTGTTGGGCAGCGTCCAGGAGATCAGCGGACCGACGCTCCAACTGAAGGTGCCGCGGTCGCCGAACATGGCGGCCGGGCCGCCCGAGGCGCCGGACAGGCCCAGCGTGATCTTGGGGTACAGGTCGGCCGTGGCCACGCCGATGCGCGCGGTGGCGGCGGCCAGTGTGCGTTCGGCCTGTCGGATGTCGGGACGGCGGCGCAGCAGCGCGGCGCCATCACCCACCGGAATCGTCTGGCTCAGTTGCGGCGCGGCGGCGCATTGCAGCAGCGCGGTCGGAATCTCGGCCGGGGTCTGGCCGGTGAGCGCGGCCAGCCGGTATAGCGCGGTGCGTTGTTGCGCCTGGAACGGCGGCAGGTTGGCGCGCAGTTGTTCCAGTTGGCTGCGCGCGCGCGTCACGTCCAGCGCGGTGCCGCGGCCGGCGCGCTGCAGTCGGCTGACGGCGTCCAGCGATTCCTGCTGCACTTTCACCGAATGCCCGGCCGAGGCCAGTTGCATGCCGGCCGCGCACAGGTTGGCGTAGGCGCGGGCGGTTTCGGCGGCCACGGTGACGCGGGTCGCGTCGTATGCCGCCTGGGCTGCCTGCGCGTCGGCGCCGGCCGCTTCCACCGCGCGCCGGATCTGGCCGAACAGGTCCACCTGATACGACATGCTGGCCCCGGCCGAATACGACCAGCGGTTGGGCGGATCGATGCCGGGCGCCATTTCCTGCAGGCCGGACACATGGCCGAAAGTGGGCGAGGCGTTCACGCCCAGGTTGGGCTGTTGCTGCGCCTGGGTTTCGCGCACGGCGGCTTGAGCCCGCTCGAGGTTGGCGCTGGCCACGCGCAGGTCGGTGTTGGCGGCCAGCGCCTTTGCCACCAGGCCATCGAGCACCGGATCGTTGTACAGCCGCCACCAATGGCCGGGTACCTGGTCGCGCTGGAACACGCCTGCCTGCGCCTCGGCGAACGGCCCCTGCGCCTGCGGCCGGGAGACGGCCGCGTCGGCGGGCACCTGGTAGTCAGGGCCCACGGCGGCGCAGCCGGCCAGCGCGGCGGACAGCATCAGCGGCAGGAGGAATCTGGTGTTCATGGTGGTTACGGCTTGGCGTTGTCTGGAAGGTTGCGGGGGGGCGGCAAAGCGGCGCTCAAGAGGGCTGGCGCGCGCCGCCCTGGGCGGCTGGGGCGGCGTTGACCACGACGGTGGCGGTCTGGCCGGCGACCAGGCGCACGCCGGCGGGCACTTCGTCGAGCTTCACGCGCACCGGGATGCGCTGCGCCAGGCGCACCCAGTTGAAGGTCGGGTTCACGTTGGGCAGCAGGTTGGCGCCGGTGCTGCGGTCGCGGTCGGCGATGCCCAGCGCGATGCTTTCGACGTGGCCGTGGATCTGGCGGTTGTCGCCCATCAGCGTTACGGTCACGGGATCGCCTGTGTGGATGCCGGGCAGCTTGGTTTCCTCGAAATAGCCTTCGACGTAGAACGAGCCGGCGTCGACCAGCGCCATTACGCCGTGGCCGGCGCTGGCGTACGAGCCGGCGCGCAGGTCGAGGTTGGTGACGCGGCCGTCGGTCACGGCCAGCACCCGGCTGCGCTCCAGGTTCAGGCGCGCGGTGTTCAATTGCACCTCGGCCTGCGCCAGTGCTGCCTCGGTCTGCTGCAGCCTGGTCTGGCTTTGCTCGAGCGTTTCGGCGGCCACCAATTGGCCGAGCGAGCGATTGCGCTTGGCGTCGCGCAACGCCTGGTCGCGCGCCACCTGTTGCGAGCGCACCGAGGCTTCGGCTTGGTCGTAGGCCAGCTGGAAGCGCGCGCGGTCGATCTCGAACAGCACGTCGCCGGCCTTGACGTCCTGGTTGTCGTGCACCGGCACGGCGGTCACCAGACCGGACACGTCCGGCGCCACCTGCACCACGTAGGCCTTGACGCGGCCATCGCGGGTCCAGGGTTCGACTTCATAGTGCACCCACAGTTGCCAGCCGGCGTAGGCGGCGGCCGCGACCACGGCGGCGGTCACCGCGAACTTGCCGAGAGCGGCGGGGCGCAGGGCATTGGGGAGTTTCATACCTATCTCTGCAGAAAATAAGGGGAAATCAGGGAGACGCCATACAGCAGCACGATGAACAGCGCCAGGTCGAACAGCGCCGGGTGCCACACCAGGCGATACAGCCCGGCGCGCGCCAGCACGCGGCGCACGGCCCAGGCCACGCCCAGGGTGACCACGCCCAGCACCAGCAGCCAGGGAAAGTAGATACCGTAGAGGTTGAATTCGCCGATCATGGGGTTTCCAGCGTGGGATGGGCGGGTTGGTAATCGGCCGCGTCCGGGAAGAAGGCGCGGCGCAAGCCGACCAGGGCCACCACGGCGCGGTCGCGGGCGGCGACGGTTCCGGGGGTGGCGCTGACGCTGGCCAGGGCGCGGTCGATCTGCGCCAGCATTGCGGGTGTCTTGTCGCCAGCGCGATTGGCCGAGCGTTCGCGGAAGAAGCGCGCCAGGCTGTCGAGCACCGGTCCGATGCTGGCGTCGGCCATGGGCAGGTGGCGGCGGGCGCGTTGCAGTTCGGCGATGTCGCGGCCCACGCGCAGGTCCTTGAGCGCGTCGGCCGCGACCAGGTCGTCGGCGCGCTTGGCCAGCGCCAGGCGCGGTTGCAGCAGGCCGATGCGGTCGAGCATGCGCGCGGCATAGGTATGGCGGGCCGGCGCGCGCGGCGAGCTGGCCAGCGCGGCCAGTTCGTGCCAGTTGGCGGCCTGGATGCGGCGCGCGCTCCAGTCGGCGCTGACGGTGCGGAAGATGGCGGCAATGGTGGCGGCGGTGGCCACGCCCAGGCATTGCGCCACCTGCGAATCGATGAACGACACCAGATCGGCGGCATGGGTGTCCTGCAACGCCATGGTGCCCAGGAAGCCGAACAGCACCGCCATGGCCTTGCCGGTGGAGGCGGGCCGCGCGATGAAGATGCCGAGCACGAAGGCGGTGGGCAGCATCGCCAGCGCCAGCATTTCGAACGAGTGGATGGCGGGCATGATGCCCAGCAGGTACAGCGCCGACAGCGGAATCGAATACACCGTATAGGTCAGGAACTGCATGATGCCCGGCACCGGATTGTCCTGCGAGGCGAAGAAGCTGCTGAAGATGGCGGCCATCAGGGCGGCAGTGGCGCCGTTGCTCCAGGCCGTGCCGATCCAGAAGAGGCAGACGACCGAGATTGCGACGCCAGCGGCGGCGGCTGACAGCAAGGCCATGCCGCGGTCGCGGTGCAGGGCGCGGTTGGTGGCGCTGGCGGCGGCGCGCGGTGCGCGCAGCGGGGCGCCGGCCAGCCCGGCGCGGATCTCGCGGCGCAGCGCCAGGCATTCGTCGTAGGTGTCGATCAGTTCGCGCAGCCGCGTCATCAGGCTGGCCAGCAGCGCGTCGCGCCAGCCGGAATGGCTGTCGATGGCGGGCGTCAGGCGCGAGACGGCGGCGCGCAACTGCACGGCGGTTTCATGGGTGGCCTGGGCGCCGGCGTTGATCCATTCGGAGATGTCGGCCAGCACCTGCGAGACGGGCTCGGGCAGCGCCTGGCCATCGGCCTGCAATGCGCGCATGCGGTCCTCGACGGCCGATACGGCGGGAGTGAGCGCGGCGATCTGGTCCTGCATGGCGCGCACCGCGCCGGCGGTCCAGCGCAGGTTGCCGGTGTCGAACGGCACGTGGGTCGACAGCAGGCGCAATTGGGTGATGTCGTTGGCCAGTTCGCGGCGGTCGCGGTCTTTCTGTTCGGTGGTCTTGCCGCTCAGGGTGTCGTGGATCCAGAGCTTGGCGTCGCGCACCGCCTTGTCCAATTGCAGCGTCAAGGCGGGCGCCAGGCCGCGCGGCAGCACGATGCTGTGGACCAGCGTGGCGCAGACAATGCCCAGGCTGATTTCCTCGACCCGCGCCAACGCGGTGTCGAACACCAGCGACGGGTCGGTGACGCTGGGAAAGCCGATCATGGCGGCGGTGTAGCCGGCCAGCATGAAGAGATACGAGCGCGGCGTGCGGTCCAGCACCGACAGGTACAGGCAGAAGCCGACCCAGGCCACCATGGCGGCGGTCATGACCACCGGCGAATTGGACAGGCGCGGCACCATGTAGACGGTCATGGCCGAGCCGCAGAAGGTGCCGATCAGGCGGTACAGCGCCTTGGAGCGCACCGCGCCGGACCAGGGCTGGGCCACGATGTAGGCCGTGGTCATGGCCCAGAACGGGCGCGGCAGGCCGATGCTGTACGAAAGATAGAGCGCCATGATGGCGCCCAGGTAACTCTTGAGGGAGAAGACCGTCTCGCGGACGTTGGGCAGTTTCATGGCCGCGGGGCCTCCTGGGCCCCGGCGGCGCTGCGGCCCAGCGCGGCCTTGAGCGCGTCGAACACGCGCAGGCAGGCCTGCAGGTCGGTTTCGCTGACACCGCCGAACAGGCGCCGGCGCAACTCCACCAGCACGTCCTCGACCTGCTTGCGCAGGGCGTGGCCGGCGTCGGTCAGGTGCAGGGTCCTGGCGCGGCGGTCGTGCGGGTCTTCGCGGCGTTCCATCAGGCCGGCGGCGACCAGTTGGTCGAGCACGCGCACCAGCGACGGGCCTTCGACCCCCAGGGCCTCGGCCAGCGCGCCCTGGCGCACGCCGTCGCCCAACCGGCCGGTCAGGATCACGGGCCAGGCTGTGGCTTGCGACAAGCCGTAGTCGGCCAGGGCCTTGTCGGCGGCGCCGCGGTAGGCGCGCGACAGCACCATCAGGTTGGCGGTGGTAGCCATGAGTTGGGAGTCGGTGGGGGTGTTCATGGAAATCGATTGTATCCTATCTATTAGCTTACTATTAATTGAAAATGGCGAAGATCTCCATTGATTTTTTCAATCGGGAAAATCAGGGGCGGATTTTCCGTGAGTGGAAAGGTGGGCGGCGAGGGGCGGCTTTGACGTGGCGGGAGAGCGTGATGCAGGGCGGCCAGGCTGGCGCGAGCCTGGCGTCATCCAAGGCCGGCAATCATCCGTGCCTGCCATGTGGGCAACAAGCGCCCGGCAAGCGTTGCCGCGCCGGGCGGCACGCGCATGCCGTCAAATCGATTTGCGGGCAGCCATGCCGGCAGCCCGTAGGGGCATCAACCGTTGCAGTCGGCCCAGCAGTTGGGCGTTTCGTACAGGCGCACGCGGGTCAGGCGCAGGTCGGCGCCGTAGTGGCCGTGATAGTGCGGCGCCAGGATTCCGAAGATGATGGCGGCCAGGTTTTCGGCGGTGGGGATGCGGTCCAGCACCACGGTCTTGTGGCCAGGCATCGAGTCGAGGAAGCCGCGCACGGCGGTGTCCCCTTCGTACACCAGGAAAGCGTGGTCCCAGACGTCGACGACGTGGGTCTTGGCGATGCGCTTGATGTCGGCGAAGTCCATCAGCATGCCGTTGTCGGACTCGCCGGGGGCCTGGACGACGTCGCCGGTCAGGGTGATTTCGAGCACGTAGCGGTGCCCGTGCAGGTTGCGGCACTGGCTGCGGTGGTCGGGAATGCGGTGGCCGGCGTCGAATTCAAGCCTGCGGGTCACGGAAATCATGGAATGCCTATGTATTTATGGGTCTGCAGGCTCAGGCGCCATTGCGGGTGCTGCATGCAGTATTGGACGGCCTGTTCGGTGTTGGCCTGGCGGGCGGGGCCATCCATGGGTTGCAGGAAGAAGTGGTCGAAGTCCAGGTGTTCGAAGCGCGGGGGCAGGGCGTTGGCCTGGGGGTAGACCAGCTTGAGTTCGTTGCCGCGTTCGATGACGACGGGGGCGGTGCCTTTGGGGCTGACGCAGATCCAATCGATGCCGGGGGGCGGCTGGACGGTGCCGTTGGTTTCGATGGCGACGGTGAAGCCGCGGGCGTGGACGACGGCCAGCAGGGCTTCGTCCAGTTGCAGCAGGGGTTCGCCGCCGGTGAAGACGATGTAGCGGTTGGCGGTGTCGGGGCCCCAGGCGGCTTCGAGGGCGTCGGCGAGCAGCTCTGGGGTGGCGAATTTGCCGCCGCCGTCGCCGTCGGTGCCGATGAAGTCGGTGTCGCAGAAGGTGCAGGCGGCGCTGGCGCGATCGCTTTCGCGGCCGCTCCAGAGATTACAGCCCGCGAACCGGCAGAAGACCGCCGCGCGGCCTGCGTGGGCGCCTTCGCCTTGCAGGGTTTTGAAGATCTCTTTGGCGGTGTAGGTCATGGGGGAGTGGCGCTGGGCGGCGCGCCAGGGAGGGGCAAAAGGGCATTATTTTAGTCGGTCTTGGGAGCTTGGGTTTGGGATGTCCTTGATGTCGTGGGCTTTTTCTCGTTTGTTGGGGCGTTTGAGTGACGTTGCCGGGGGGCTTCGTAGGTCGCCCTGGGTGCGTGGCGCTGCGGGGCTTCAGGGTTCTGGAGAGTCTTGCTGGGCCCGCCTGGAGTGGCCGCCCGGGCGGCCGCTCCAGGCATACGCGGTGTGGGGTGTTGGGCGGGGTTCGCTGGCGCGCAGGCGTGGCGGATGCGCGAGGGGGGCGGATCTGGGGGGGCGGTGTTGTGCTTGCGCCACGAGGGGGGGTGGCGTGAGGGATTTTCGCGCCATGGGGTGGGGGGAGCGGAGGGTTTATCGCCTGGCGAAGGCTTATATACTCTCGCGCTATGTTTCATGTTCAAGATTCTCTCTATATCGACGAGCGCGAGATTGAGTTCTCGATGATCCGGGCGCAGGGCGCGGGCGGGCAGAACGTCAACAAGGTGTCGAGCGCGGTGCATCTGCGGTTCGATGTGCGGGCGTCGTCGTTGCCGGCGGATATCAAGGATGCGTTGTGCGCGATGAGCGACCATCGCATTTCCAAGGAGGGGGTGATCGTCATCAAGTCGCAGTCGTTCCGCAGCCAGGACAAGAACCGGGCGGAGGCGATCGAGCGGCTGGTGAACATGGTGCGCGCGGCGGCGAAGGTGGAGAAGCCGAGGCGGGCGACGAAGCCGACGCGGGCGTCGCAGCGGCGGCGGGTGCAGCGCAAGGTGCTGCATGGCGAGGTGAAGCGGTTGCGCGGGCGGGTGCAGGGGGAGTGAGGGTCCCTTGAATTCCGAAGAAGGCCCCTCGGCCGGCAGGGGTATAACGATATATCGGGATGTCTCGATATAAGATTCGATAAATTGCGATATTTCAATATGACGACCACTGCTGCCCCCGCCGCCGAGGCCACCACGGAGATCGATGTCGACGCCATTCTCAAGGCGTTGGCCAATCCCGTGCGCCGCGAGATTTTGGGGTGGTTGAAGACGCCGCAGGCGCACTTCGAGGAGCGTCCGGGGCATACCTTCGAACACGGGGTGTGCGCGGGCCATATCGATGGGCGCTGCGGGTTGTCGCAGTCCACCGTGTCTTCGCACCTCGCGGTGCTGCAGCGCGCGGGGCTGATTTCGGCCACCAAGGTGGGGCAGTGGGTGTTTTTCCGTCGCAATGAACCCGTGATTGCCGCGTTCCTGCGGCAATTGAATCAAGACATGTAGCCTGCCGCCGCTACCCAAGCCCGCCCGCCGGGCACGAGGATTGTTATGAGCCTGCTGTTCGAACCCTTGCAAGTGGGGGAACTGACCCTGCCCAACCGCATCATCATGGCCCCGTTGACGCGCCAGCGCGCCAGCGAGGGCCGGGTGCCGAACGACCTGATGGTCGAGTACTACGTCCAGCGCGCGTCCGCCGGCCTGATCCTGACCGAGGCCACCTCGGTGACGCCGCAGGGCGTGGGCTATGCCGATACGCCGGGGCTGTGGTCGCAGGAGCAGGTCAAGGGCTGGCGCAAGGTGACGTCGGCGGTGCACGAGGCCGGCGGTCGCATCTTCGCGCAGTTGTGGCACGTGGGCCGGATTTCCGATCCCGTGTTCCTGAATGGCGAGCTGCCGGTGGCGCCGAGCGCGATCGCGGCCGGCGGTCATGTGAGCCTGGTGCGTCCCAAGCGCGGCTATGTGGTGCCGCGCGCGCTCGACACCGATGAGATCCCGGGGGTTGTCGAGGCCTATCGCCGTGGCGCGCAGCTGGCGCAGGATGCCGGTTTCGACGGCGTCGAAGTGCACGGCGCCAACGGCTATCTGCTGGATCAGTTCCTGCAGGACAGCACCAATCATCGCACCGACGGTTACGGCGGTTCGCTCGAGGCGCGGGCGCGCCTGATGCTGGAAGTGGTGGACGCCTGCGTCGGCGTCTGGGGAGGCGGCCGCGTCGGCCTGCATCTGTCGCCGCGCGGCGATGCCCACACCATGGGTGATTCGGATCCGGCGACCACCTTCAACTATGTGGCGCGGGCGGCCCGCCGCCGTGGCCTGGCGTTCCTGTGCGCACGGGAACACGAGGGCGCCGACAGCCTGGGGCCACAGCTCAAGGAATCGTTCGGCGGCGTGTACATCGCCAACGAAGGTTTCACGCGCGAATCGGCCGAGGCGGCGATTGCCGCCGGCCGCGCCGACGCGGTGGCGTTCGGCGTGCAATTCATCGCCAATCCCGATCTGGTGCGCCGCTTTGCGCTGAACGCGCCGTTGAACGCACCGGATCCGTCGACCTTCTACGCCTCGGGCGCGGCGGGCTACACCGACTATCCGGCTCTGGCGACGGCTTGAAGCGGCGCGCCGCTGCCGGTCGCGGCGGGTCGGCGGCGGCGCTTGCGCGTCAATGCAGCGCGGCGCGCATCGGATAGGTGAACAAGCCGTAGTGCGCCGCGTTCAGGCCCAGGTGGGCCAGCACGGCGGCCGCCAGGCCGCCGTGGCGGTAGGCCAGGCCGTAGCCAACGCCGGCAATGCCGGCCAGCAGCATCCATTGCCAGCCGCCGGCGTAGTGCGCCAGCCCGAACAGCAGCGCGGCGACCAGCAGCCCGGCCGTGGCGCCGCAGGGGCGGTCGCGCCAGGCGCGCGTCAGCCGTTCCTGCACATAGCCGCGGAACAGCGCTTCCTCGGCGAGCGTCACCAACAGCGCGTTGTTGACCAGCCAGAGCCAGCCCGAGTCGGGCCACTTCGGCGTCCATCCCACCACCCCCAGCACCGGGGCCAGCCCCAGGCAGGCCACGATCGCGCCGGCGCACGCCGCCAGCGCCGCCGTGAGCGTGGCGCGCGCGCTGGCGCCGGCCATGGCGGGCGCGGCGGCCAGCACCACCCAGAACGCCACCAACGGCTTGTCCAGGTTCAGGTACATGGCGAAGGGCACGGCGTCGGGCGTCAGTGCGGCGCGCGGGATGACCAGCGGGTTGTGGAAACCGGGCAGCCAATGCAGGAACAGCAGCATTGCCAGGGCCAGGAACAGCGCATGGCCAGTGGCGCGAGCGGGCGCAGCCATGGCCGGCCGCGCCAGCACGGCGGCCATCGCCAGCAGCGCGGGCCAGGCCAGCGCCAGGGGCTCGATACCGCCCTGCGCCCAGGCCCAGGCATAGGCGAGCGCCAGCGGCAGCAGCGCCCAGCGGCGTGTGGCCGGCGGCCACAGCAGGGCGGCAGCCAGGAACATCAGGGAGCCGGGAGAGGCGAGGGACATAGTGCTTCTTGTGGGGCAACGGGCGGCGCGCCGCCGGCATCGCGTTCGCGGCAGGCGCCCAAAGCCGCAAGTGTAAGCGCCGGATCGCGCGGCCTCCGTTTGCGCCGCGCCGCTTTTCATTTGCGCGCTTTCGGGCGACCATGCCGCAGCGGCGCTTCCCGCCCGGTGGCGGCAAGGAACACGTTCCGCACAAGGAGCAGCAATGAAACTGATCGCATGGTTGATGTTGGCGGCGGCGATCCTGCCGTTTGTGTGCACGATCGTCGCCAAGGCCGGCGGCAAGAAGTTCGACAACAACGATCCGCGCGCATGGCTGGCGCGGCAGGAAGGCTGGCGCGCGCGCGCCAACGCGGCGCAGGCCAACACGTTTGAGGCGCTGCCGTTTTTCTATGCGGCGGTGCTGTTCGCGCTGTACAACCAGGCGGCGCCCATGCACGTGGCCACGCTGATGGCCTGCTGGCTGGGCGTGCGCCTGGGATATCTGGCGATGTACCTGGCGGGGTGGGGCGCGCTGCGTTCGCTGGTGTGGGCGATCAGCGTGGGGTTCATCATCGCCATTCTGTTCGCGGGCGTGTAGCCCGCGGCCATGGTCCATGCATGGCCCGGTGCGCCCCGCGCGCCCGGCCAGGCGACATGGCCTTCACTTTCGCTTCATTTCCATTCGAACACGGCGCGCGCGGTGCCGCTGTTCTGCACGCTGACTTCGCGTTCCTGCGTCTTGCCGTTGAAGGTGGCCGAGACCTTGTAGCTGCCGGCGGGCAGCTTGACCAGCATGTAGGGGCCCTGCGACTCGGCCTGCAGCACCTGCTTGCCGTGGCCGTCCTTGATGACGACGGCGACGTCGGCGACGTAGTCGGCCTTGCCGTCGCGCTGCGCGGCGAAGGTCAGCGCCAGGGGGTAGTCCTTGGCGGCGGCCTTCATGGCCTCGGATTCGTCCAGGCCGATGCCGCCACTGACATATTGCACGCTGCCCTGGTGCTGGACGGCAGGCAGGGCCGCCTGGGCGGCATTCAGGAAGCCGGCGAGGGCCAGGGTGCCCACCGCCATGGCGGCGGCCAGGGTGCAACGTTCGATGCGCTTGTTCATGCAATTCTCCTTGAAGGGATGATCACGCAAGAAGTTCGACCGGCACGGGGGCGGCAAGTTCGCCGCCGGCGAGGTGTTTTCTTGGGCAATGGACTACCGGGGCGTATCGCTCGCGCATCGATCGTGCCAGGCGAACGCCAGGACGCTTTCGCCATTGGCGTTGCCGTCGGGAGCGAAGCGCTTCTCGGTCAGCAGGCCGGTACCGTCGTCGCGCAGCGCCAGCACGGTGGAACTGCGCGTGCCATAGTTGGGACTGACGATGAAGGGGCTGCTCAATAGCTTTTCGCGATCCGGCGCCAGGCCGGTGGCGGGCAGGTCGGCGTCGTCGGCCGGGCTGCGGTCGGCCAGTGCCTGGAACAGCGCGGGCAGGTCCGGTTGCGGATGGCGCGCCAGCACCCGCTCGAAGGCGGCCTTGGTGCGCGCCAGCTTGGGCCAGGGCGTGTCCAGCAGGTGGTTGGACAAGGCATAGACGCCGGCGGCCAGCGGCTGGGGCGCGCCGTCGCGGTTGCTGGCATACCAGGCGCCATCGCCATCGCCGACGATCAGGTTGAAGCCGTTGTAGGCCTGGCCGGCGGCATGGGCGGCGGCGATGTAGTCGGCCGCGCAGGCGGTGCCGCGCAGGAAGTCCTCGACCAGCGCGCCGCGCGAGGGCGCGCCGGCGACCACGCGGCCGGGTTCGCGGAAATTGGTGACCAGCGCGTAGCGGCCGCCATCGGTCGCGCCCATCCAGGTGCCGCCGGCCAGCCCGTCGCGCCCGGCGTATACGTGGGCGGCGTCGGCCCACTGCGCCGCCGGCAGCGTAGGCCGGGCGTGGAATTCATCGCGGTTGGCGGCGATCAGGACGGGGAGGCCCGGCACGGTATGCAGGGCGAGGACGGCAAGGCACATGGTTCAGTCCGGTTGGGTTGTCGGGGAAGGCGGGCGGGCGCGGCCGGGGTCGGCCGCGAAGCCGGGGCCGGCCAGGGTGGCGCGCAGCGCTTCGATGGCGCCGGCGGCTTCGCGCAACGCGGGCGTGTCGGTGCTGACCGGCGTGGCGCTGGGCGCCACGCCCAGGGTCACGGCCCGCGCCATGGCCTGCAG